>CAIOLR010000001.1 GCA_903859135.1 uncultured bacterium
ATTCAGTCCCCTGCCCGAACTCACACCCCATGAATAACAATTTTTTGCCGGGATAGGTATACATGAAGGTATAAAGCAACCGTAAATTTGCAAATCGTTGCCATTCATCCCCCGGCATTTTACTAACTAATGACCCTTTTCCATGGACCACCTCATCATGAGAAAATGGCAAAGCAAAATTTTCTGTAAAGGCATAAAGCATTCCAAAAGTAAGTCGATCATGATGATACTTTCGATGAATAGGTTCTTCGCTCATATATGAAAGAACATCATGCATCCAACCCATATTCCATTTCATGGAAAAACCCAAACCACCTGTCCAAGTTGGTCGGGTTACTTGAGGCCAAGATGTCGACTCTTCCGCCATCATCACAGTACCTGGATGCAAGTCATGTGTCACAGCATTCAGTTCTTTAAAGAAATCAATGGCTTCAAGATTCTCATTGCCGCCATACATATTCGGAATCCAATCGTTTTCTTCACGTGAATAATCAAGATAGAGCATAGAAGCAACGGCATCAACCCTTAGACCATCCAGATGAAACTCCTTCAACCAAAAAATCGCACTGGCCAACAAAAAGTTTTTAACCTCATTACGCCCATAATTGTAGATGAGCGTACCCCAGTCGCGATGTTCACCTTTTCGTGGATCTTCATGTTCATAAAGCGCACTACCATCAAAGCGTGCAAGCGCGAAAGCATCTTTAGGGAAATGTGCCGGCACCCAATCTAAAATGACCCCTATGCCATTTTGGTGACACGTATCAATAAAATAACGAAAATCATCAGGCGTACCATGTCGACTGGTTGGTGCAAAATAACCCGTCGTTTGATAACCCCAAGACCCATCAAATGGATGTTCAGTAATAGGCAACAATTCGATATGGGTAAAACCCATTTGTTTAACATAATTAACCAACTCAACAGCAAGTGTTCGATAAGTCAAAAAATTACCTAAATTATCACGTCGCCAAGAACCCAGATGTACTTCATAAATGGCCATTGGTTCATGTAACCAATCGTGTTTAACCCGCCGCTTTAACCATTGCTCATCTTGCCAGTTATAATTATTCTCTTTAACTACAATTGACGAAGTATTGGGGCGAAATTCGAATTGCTGTCCATAAGGATCTGTCTTAAGTAATATTTCATTGCTATATCGATTTAATATTTCAAATTTATAGAAGCAACCCACTTTTAGTCCAGGTATAAATATTTCCCAGATTCCACTTCCACCCAAGCTTCGCATAGGATTACATCTGCCATCCCAACGATTAAAATCACCAACCACACTAACTCTTCCAGCACTAGGTGCCCAAACGGTAAATAAAACACCGTCAATATGATCAACAGAATGAAGATGTGCACCCAGTTTTTGATAGATATGCCAGTGCTTACCTTCCCCAAATAAATGTTGATCAAACTCGGGCAATTGTGTTCCAAAGTCATAAGGATCATAGTTTTCATGCGTATAACCGTCCTTATCAACCCAAATTAATTGATAGTGTTTGGGTAATTCCTCATTCGTATTGGCATAATATTCAAAAAAATCACTGCCCGTTAACCGATTTAAAGTAGCTCCGTTATGACTCAATCTTACCGATTCAGCGTAGGGTAAAAAAACCTTAATCTTTAGTTGATTGTTCTGTAAATGGCGACCTAAAATAGAAAAAGGATCATGGTGTTTGGCTTCACAAATTTTTATTTCGTCTTGATCTAACTTGTTTGCTTGCATTTTTACTGCTACTTTTTCATTGGACTGAGTGG
>CAIOLR010000002.1 GCA_903859135.1 uncultured bacterium
GTAATTATTAATTAAAAATAATCTTTTCCAAACGTCGAAATGCGCGATAGCATATACAATCGTTACCATTAATCAAGGGTCTCAGATCAAACACTCTCACCTTGTATTGAGTGTAAAAGATCATGTACACCCTGTTCTAAAGAAACCGGATGATTGAAAAGAAAAGTTCCTGCGACTAATATATGTGCTCCTGCATCTATGCAGTCCTTTGCAGTTTTCTCGTTAATACCCCCATCCACCATAATGTCAACATTGTGCTCTCCATTTATCTTCATCCACTCTCGCAAAAATCTGATCTTATCCAAAATCACAGCTTGGAAAGCTTAAAAAAAATATTTTCCATTAAAAAACATTGCATGAGGTAACGAGAATTATCCAGCAGACTCTCCAACTTACTTTGACCACCAAATCCTATCAGGACAATTAGAATATTATTTGTAAGCACTGACCAACAATGTTCCCACAACACAAGTATTTGGAATAACTAATGTACCTGGTTGAACTGATAAAATGTCAATTGTATCGACTGCACCAGTTTCAAGAAGTGGCAAGATTTCATCGACTTTAGTTTCTGGATTGAGACTAACTCCACAAGTCATACCATGCTTCTTAACCTCCAACGCGAAAAAAACTGCTTGCTCCAGCCTCGTCAACTCCTTCTCATTCATCGCCTCCCATTGAAATATGACCCGATTGGCCCCAGATTTGGCTAATGCTTCTATGTAACGCTTAGGGCGTTCTACACACAAGTGAATATCAACAATCAATTTATCTGATACTGAGCGGATTGCTTGCACCATTTTAGGCCCAAAGCTAAGAGCGTACGGCGAGTCTAAAAATACGCCATCGAAAATATCGACATGCAATCGATGAACCTCCGCTAAAATGCATCGGTTAATCTCCGTTTTCATATCGGACCAATCGCAGGCGAGAAGAGAAGGAGATACCATCGTTTGTACTATTGTTGGAACAATCTTCTGAATGTGACCTCCACGAAGATCAAACAGGGCATGAGAAAAAGGTCTCAATGCACTGTTTAGCTTCATGTAAACTTGGTGGAATAATTTTGAGTAAATCATGAAAGATTCTTTATTGGGCTCAACACGCCTATCTGTCCTGACCATACTTTGAACGGCCTTTTCCACGTTGGGATAAATCCCAACAGCTACACTTGCGAGTATAGCACAACCGAGCAGCGGAGCATCAATATTTTCACAAACTACAATGGGTTTACCAGTCACATCCCTATGTATTTGGATGAAAAAGTGTAAGCTCAACTAAATGTTGAACGATGCGTATGAGCAAAGGGGTAAATGTTTCATCTTACGCATGCATTTGAAGCCATAGTGGTGATCGCACTGTCCCCCCCGCTATAATAATCTCATCTGCTTCATGACCCGCCTTGGCTAACCCTTCAACACATGCTCGCGTTCCAAAGCAAACGGCCTCCATAAAGGCTCTCCAAATGTGAGCTCTAGTATGCTTAAGCGTTAAGCCTACTAAAGCCCCTCGCGCCAAAGGATCTGTCACTGGTGTTCTCGAACCTTGAAACGTTTCAAGAGCTACAAGGCCATCACATCCTGGGATAATTTTTGCCGCTTCAATGTCTAATTGTGCATAATCTGTTTCCCCAAACAGATGCTTTGTCCAACGAATTATGGATCCAGTGGATGATTGTCCACCCTCGGCAAAGTTTAAACCAGGTAAAGGCGCTCCTCGATATGCTCTAACATACAAAAAATGAAAACGAGGGTAGGATGAGAACGCACGAGGCTGCTTTACCATGTAAATACAGTAGTTGGATCTTACCCCCAAGTCCCAGGCGCTGTTTTAGGTGTGGCAGTGATGACACAATGAAGATGAGACGAACCAGTAATAAGACATAACTGGCCTTTATACAAGATACTGAAAGTTAGAATAATTTCAACATTATGCCAATAAACAACCGATCAAACGGTGTCAAGAATAATAAGAAGCAATTCTACTCACCATTTTTAATGCATCCCAAGCCAATCATTCCCTTGGGATTTGAATTTATGGGATAGCAATATCATACTGAAGGTAATTGTATGAATTCAAAAAGACTAGATCATGAATTAATATTGTTGACTCTTACCACGAAGGCATCGGGGCCACCCTAGAAAAAGCATTTAAAAATATTGAATCATGAGTCATGGGTACAGATCATTAAAAAAAAAAAAAA
>CAIOLR010000003.1 GCA_903859135.1 uncultured bacterium
ATCACTTTGCACTCAAAGCCAAAATTTATCTCGCCGCTAATAAAGCTGCTTGGGAAGAAGTACAAAAAATAAATTTTCAACCTACTGCGTAACATCAGATTATAATTAAGCGTAACTAAGTCTTTGTTACTTTGTATTTCAGCAGTATCATTGCTTGGCTGAATTTGAATAGTGTCTTTAGGGTTTTCAGGGCCTGTTATTTCGGGGTACATGACGGTATTCATATCCATTGCCTGATTTTGCATGCTCATTCCTTTCATCTCAATCAAATTCCCCTTCATGTCGATCATGTCATTCATTATTTTCATGCCAGCAAAGTATTTTGGACGCCGCATTTTGGCAGCAGGAATCTTGTCTCCACTACCCAACCACAGAGAGGCATATTTCGTGCGATCTTCAGGTGTTACTAAAAACTCATAACTTTTGTTATCAGGAATGCTGACCACTACGTCGTAAGTTTCAGAAACAGCGATGAGCAATCGATCAACTTCTACGGGTTCTACATCATTGCCATCGCTTGCTATTACAGTTATTTTTCCGCCGGAATAAGAAAGCCAGAAGTAATCCGATGCTCCAGCATTGGCTATGCGTAATCTTACTTTGTCACCTGCCTTGAATTGTGGTTGCTCATATTGGTTTTTGCCGTTGATTAAAAAGTTATCGTAGTAGATATCGGTCAAATCCATTGCACTCATCCGCTTCCATTCATTGCTAAGCTTTGTTTTAAAACAGCCCTTTTTTATTGCTTCAGCATAACTTTGTGTACTACCCTTTTGTATAGCAAACCAATCAGAAGCAGCATGTAAGCTCCGCTGTACTTCTTTGGGATTCATGTCTGTCCATTCACTTATTATGATAGGTATGGTTGGTATATCCCATTCCTTCCCTTTATTGATGATGAATGCCCCATACATTCCTATTTGTTCCTGTAATCCGCTATGGCTGTGATACCAATGTGTGCCATATTGGATAATAGGAAACCTATAGATATAGGTAGCGTTCGGTTTTATTGGCATTTGTGTCAGGTAAGGAACACCATCTTCCTTGTTTGGCAGAAACAAACCATGCCAGTGTAGGGTTGTGTTTTCTTTAAGCTTATTATGCACCACAATCTCTGCAGTGTCGCCTTGGGTAAATGTTAGCGTAGGCATTGGAATTTGCCCATTAACGGCGATAGCTCTCTTCTTTTTCTTGCCAAATGTTACGGTAGTGTCTGTAACATATAACTCATAATGGACTGTACGTGGCGGCGCATTATTTAGCATGGTTTTAATCTTTTCCAATCCAGTTGATATCGGTGTTTTCACCGTATCTTTTTTATTCATGTTTTTATCGAGTACAATCTGTCCACATACCCCAGTATATCTGCTTAGTAGAATCAAAACAATTAAAGATCTTTTCATTTGTATTTATATGTTTCACAATAGTTCGTTAAACTTTTATGAGAATAGTTGAATAGGAGTAAAAAAACTCAATAAGCAGCAATTTTAGGAAGAGTCTTCTAACCCAACTTCTACTTTGCATGACTATCGAGGGTAATACTATTTATAAAAATCTAATAACAAGGATACTAAACAAGATACCATCAATTAATAAATGGAGGCAAGATTTTTTGATTGAGACCTTTTTGCATTTTTTGAGCATCAAAGGTCGGATTAATTTTCTTCAGCTGGGAAGGTATGGCGAATATACGGAACAGCGCTATCCTCAGCAATTCGAATTACCATTTGATTTTTTATCGTTCAACAAAGAATTGGTTATAATGATATTTCAGGAATGCCAATATTCCCATTTTACTCATTTGATATAGGATTGCTTTATAGTGGTGTAGACGGACAAAAGTTTGAAGCTGAAACTCCAACAATTAAAACTAGATATTCAAAAAAATACTTCCGAAAGGGTAAAGGCATTGTGGCATA
This sequence comes from uncultured bacterium, assembly GCA_903859135.1. GTDB lineage: Bacteria > Bacteroidota > Bacteroidia > Sphingobacteriales > Sphingobacteriaceae > Daejeonella. Next base: position 1,920 of record CAIOLR010000003.1, read on the forward strand.
TACGCTATTAGCCAACCATGTGACCTTACAAGTAGAATTAATTGTGGCCAATGAGCATGAAAGCTATTTTATCTTTGATATTTGGTACAATAACACCTCTGAAATATCACCAGACATTATTACTGGAGACATGCACTCCGTCAATCGGGCTAACTTTGCCATCATGCACAGGTTCGGTGGTAAATTATATCCTAGATTTACCAATATTGAAGCACAGCGGATTCATTTGTATTCAGAAAAAACCAAACCAGAATATGAAAGATGCTTGATTCAGCCACAGGGACAAATTAATCGTCAGCTAATTGAATCAGAATGGCCAAACTTACAGCGGATTATTGCTACACTGGGGTTGAAATAAATGACACAAAGTACGCTGATCAAAAAGCTTTGTACTTACAAACAAGAACATCGGACGCGCTTGGCTCTATTTGAATTTGATAAATTGATTCGGAGTATCCATACGTTAAAATATTTGCTGGATCCATCTATTCAAAGTAATACCCATCGTTCCCAAAATCGGGTTGAGTCTTATCATCAGCTTAGAAGTGCAATTGCTCAGGCTTATGGTAAAAAGCAATTGATTGGTAAAACCGATATTGCTCTTGAGGTTAGTAACCAGTGTGGCCGACTAATTGCCAACGCGATTATCCATTACAATTCTGTGATTCTGTCTAAATTGCGCATAAAATATGAAACAGAGGATAATCAAAAGGCATTGAACTTATTGCGTAAAATATCCCCAGTTGCTTGGCAGCACATTCATTTTCAAGGTCATTTTAAATTTTATGAAGAGCGTGTAATCGATTTGGATGAAATAATTAAACAGGTGAAATTGGGCTCTTAAATCAGAATTGGACTCGATCGGAAATTTCTGCGGTTTGTGCTTACAACCCCTAATAGTGTTGCTTGCCATTTTTGGTTGATTATATTTTTACGCTTTTGGTGTTACCCCTTATAATGTTGACTTCACGATCCAGAAGAATTCCAAAACGATTTTGAACACTTTCAATAATTTGGGATGAAAAATTAAAAATTTCATCACCTGTGGCATTTCCATGATTCACAAGTACTAACGCTTGGTTTTTCCAAGTTCCTGTGTTTCTTACCACTTTGCCCTTCCATCCACATTGTTCGATTAACCAACCTGCAGCGATCTTTACTTGATTCTCTCCCGCTGGATAATGCACTATATCTGGAAAAGAAGCTTGTAAATGGTCGAATTGCTTTTGTTTGATCATTGGATTTTTAAAAAAACTGCCTGCATTGCCAATGGTGGAAGGATCAGGTAATTTGCTGACGCGAATGTGCGAAACAACTTGCGAAACATCTTTAATTGTAGGTTTTTCAATGCCTCTTGCTTTTAGTTCTTGTTCGATAGCCCCATAACTGATGTTTGGTTTAAACTTTGTGGATAATTGGTAAGTGACTTCGGTGATGATATATTTGTTTTTTAGTTTGCCTTTGAATATGCTATCGCGATAACTAAAAGAACATGCTGCTTTGCTAAATATTTTGATCTGGCCCGTTTCGATTTCGAATGCTTTACAGGAATGAAACACATCCATCAGCTCGACCCCATAAGCCCCAATATTTTGGATGGGTGATGCACCTACCGAACCAGGGATTAAACTCAAGTTTTCTAACCCGGCAAAATGATGATCAACACAATAGTTTACTACATCATTCCACACTTCACCTGCACCTGCTGTTACATAAATTACATCTCCATCGATTTGATGATTGATTCCACAAATGTGGACACGAACCACTAAGCCATCAAAATTATTTACAAAAAGTGTATTACTTCCTCCTCCTAAAACCAACAAATCTTCATTTTTCCATTTAGCATCGGCAAATAATTCTTTCAAATCAGTTTCATTGTCAATTTGAACATACCAGTGCGCATGAGACTCTACACCAAATGTATTTAGTTTTTTTAAGGAGAAATTGTTTTTGATTTCGAACATTTTAAATATGTATCGCCCTGTTTGCTGTAGCAGCCAAACTAGCTTCTTTAAAGGCTTCGGTATAGGTTGGATGTGCGTGGCATATTCGTGCAATATCTTCGGCAGATGCACGAAACTCCATCGCTACCACCGCTTCGGCAATCATATCGGCGGCACGTGGACCGATCATGTGTACGCCCAATATTTCGTCTGTATCGGCATCAGCCAACACTTTGATCAAACCATCGGTATCCATACTTGCTTTTGCTCGTCCACTTGCTTTAAAAGGGAATGATCCTGATTTATACTTCACCCCTTTTTCCTTCAAAGCCTCTTCCGTATAGCCCACGCTGGCTACTTCGGGCCAGGTATAAACGACACCTGGAATTAGATGATAGTTGATATGCGGTTTTTGACCCGCAATCACTTCGGCGACAAATATTCCTTCATCTTCTGCTTTATGTGCTAACATCGCACCACGTACGACATCGCCAATGGCATATACTCCTTTAACTGTGGTTTCGAGCGTATCGCTCACCGTAATTTTTTTACCACGTTCTTCTACTTGGATGCCTATATTCTCCAGACCTAGCCCCGTTGTGTATGCAACTCGCCCTGTTGCTACTAGGCAGTAATCGCCCTCGAGGCTTAGCTTCTCTCCTTTTGAATTTTGGACCGAAACAATCGCTTTTTTGCTTTTTGCTTCAGCACCTGTAACTTGATGATTGAGCAAAAAATCCATGCCCAGTTTGGTCAACGATTTTTGCAGCTCTTTACTTAACGTTTTATCCATCGTACTAATGATGGAGTCCCCGTATTCAACGACAGTTACTTTTGATCCCAAACGAGCGTATACAGACCCTAATTCAAGACCAATCACTCCACCTCCGATCAGAATCAAGTGTTTTGGGATTTCCTGTAGATTGAGTGCTTCGGTAGAAGTGATCACTCGATGACCATCCACGTTAATAAAAGGCAAAATAACCGGCTTGGAACCAGTCGCAATAATCACATTGGTGGATGTGATATTTTCTGAATTTCCATCCGACTTTGAAACTTTGATCGTGTTCTTGTCGACGAAAGAACCTAGTCCTTGATAGGAAGTAATTTTATTTTTTTTGAAAAGAAAAGTAATGCCCGCTGTATTTTGTTGCACCACTTCGTCTTTACGTTTAATCATTTGTTTCAGATCAGGTTTTAGGTCTTTTAGCAAAATGCCGTGTGCCGAGAAATTGTGCAAAGCATTGTGATAATGCTCCGAAGAGTCTAATAAAGCCTTGGATGGGATACAGCCTACATTGAGACAGGTTCCACCAAAAGTGCTATATTTTTCTATAATTGCAGTTTTCATTCCCAATTGGGCACACCGGATAGCAGCGACATATCCGCCTGGTCCGCTACCTATTACTACGACATCGTATTGCATCATTACTATTTTATATAAATTCAGCCAAAGTTATAAATTATCAATCCTTAGAGAAATCTTCGACGAAAACAAATCGCTGCATGATTTAGAGGGCAGAAGATTTTATGCCCCTACTCTATATACGCTCGGTCTTCATCACTTAAAGAAGATTGTATTTCTTCTTGATCAAACTCAGTTGATATGATCTTTTTTGTCGGCCTTGCAACGAGTGCACCCACTATAAACCCGACAACAAACATGGTTACGAGTATAGTTAATTTTGAAATTTTCGTATCGCCGAATAGCCAAAAATGAATATCCTCGGTATTATTCATCAAAACGATAGTCAGCAAAACAGAGATTGCAATGATGGAAATAGTTTTTAAATGCATGGATTAGTAGTTAATGTTGAGGCCAAATTGGAATATTGGATTGAGTAGAGATTCTTGAGTGGCAAAAATCAGTTTTCCACTTAGTCCTGAGGTTAAAAAATCGAAACGTAATAAATTCATATCAGCACCTACTGTGATCCCATACGTACGTGGCGCACATGGACTATATGCACCAATATTTTCAAAATCACTAAAAAAACCAGCTCTTAGCCTTTTGACATAGGCTAGAGGCCCAATCTCCCAGTCGGGATAAGCGATTGGAAATTGATAACTAAGCAAGAGCGTATTCTTAAGATTTGATGTTGGCGATAAGTTTCCATAACCACTTACCATGGGAATGTCAATGGTATATTGGTAATTCCCGGTACTTTTTTGATAATTAAAACCAGCCTGAAATGAATGATTACATCCAAATCCGGGAGTGAGAAAGATGCTCTTAAAGCTTAGCAAATAACCACTTTGGTTATTGCTGAATGGGAAATTGTAATAGGTTACATTGACACCTTGCCCCCATCTTGGAACTAAATCCATCTTGCTTTTATTCGTACTTCTATTAAAATAAGCCTGATACGTCATCGGAAACTTTAACTGAGTGATAAATCTGGGCACAGCAGTTGAGCTAACGTCATATCGCGAAGTAAAACTACTCGATGTGTTCAAACCAAACGAATAGGTTTTATTGAGCTGATTCAACATAAAAGGGATGCGTACCTGCAATGTGGTGTAATGTTCACGCCAAGTAAAAGAAGTATAACGTACCTCTCCCTCACTATTCGTTTGATTATATGACAACTGTTTACGATTACTGTATGCAAAATTAACTATTGGATAAAAATGTTTGTATGTAAATCCTACAAACCATTCATCGCCCTTTATTTCCTGATCATATTGATAGCCAATATTGATATCCATGGTGTTTAACTTATTTGTGGATACTAATTGCAGACCTATATTTCTAGCTTGAAACTGATCCATGTTCGTCCAGATAGGTTGAATATTGTAAAAATAAAATGGATTAGTAAACTCATGGTAGGGTTTACTGCTATATTTTTTCGTGGGAATGGAGTCAAAAATATCTTGATTACCCTCTTGCATGACTAGCGGTTTAGTAAAATCAATGAATGTATTTTTCAATTGACTGATTGGCGTCCCGTCGGTATCTCGGTAAGCCATAAAAGTGGCGTCTAGACCCGAAACTTGATAATTATTAAACAAAATCCTTTTTCCAAGGGAATCATATGATGGGTTAAAAGCGCCATATTGGGCTGAGCTCAGTTGAACGATCTTCTTAGTATCTGGATCTACGCTATAGATATTATCCAATCCATTGTAATGTGCCTTAAAGAGCACTTTAAAACCAGCATACCTTGGACGGGTTATTTGTTGCTTTTGGCAAGAAACGAGTTGGGTTGACAAGCCGCTAGTATGATCAAACTCAAGTATGCCTGCTCCATCTTTGTTGACCGATACGCACACAATCTTACTACCATCTGCATTAAATTGAGGAGCTTGTAAATTCGATTTATTCGGATCCACATATCTTCTGATCTCGTGTCCATTTATGGCATCTAATTCTACAAGGCTGATATCATTGTTGTAGGCTACATGTACTGCTATAATTGTTCTTCCATCTGGAGAAAATGCAGGTGCAAATAACCTACTTCGATGTGTTAATTGGTGATATTTTTTCCGTTTCAAATCATAGATATTGATCACATTAAAAGATCGTTTTTGAAAACGCATATCGATACGTAATTCATCCCAAACGATTTTTCCAGCATGGTAATTGAAATTTGGTAGCACTTGTGAGCCAATATCAAACACTTTTCGCTCAGTTCCATTTGAGTTAATGATCACAAACATGGGCATATGTTTGCGACCCTGTTTTAACACAAGTGTTCCTGTATCAGAAAGAGATACAGGAAGTAAGTAATCTACAGGGACTCGATCTACTCTTCTGTTCATTGGATGGTAGCAAGCAGGATTCGTTTCCTCACTTTGTTTTTGCCATCGTCTATTGAGTTCCGCCACGGTGGCATCATGTAATTGACGGGTATTCATTTTGGTGTATTTCTTAATAGAACGACTCAGATTATAAGACCTAAAAGGATTTTTTTAATATTTGTCATGATGCTATCTAGTATTCCTGTCCCGTAGTCTCGTCTGAGTTTGGTAGTCATAAAAAAACCGAGCGGGTAATAGCCTGGGGTCATGTCTTTCATTGAACCCAAATAATTTTTCACGTACGAATATCTGATGCCACTTAGTGTATTTGTTCTGAAGGCCAATTCAAAGCTAGGTAGTCTTCCACGACCAGTGGTTGTCAATGCCGTTTCTGCACCAACAGCATCGCCCTCCCAAACCCAAGACGGTACTTCCAGGTTTAAAACAGCTCCCAAATATGTTTCAAGAAATGGAACACCTGAAAAACGTCCACCCAATTTATCGAATTGGACAACATGTCTGAGTTCATGAACTACCAAACTATTCAGCCAATCTTGCGAGTCGAACTCTTGAGCTGGAGTGGTGTAAAATTCAGAACGACGAGGTCCAAGCGTTACAAATCCATTAGATACCACACTCTGGTTTTGAAGAATGATGGAAATTTTTCGGGGGTGCTTATTTAAAGATTTTGCTACTTCAACAATTACTTTTTGGAGTGTGTTTGCCACCCGTTGTGCTTCAGTTTTAAAAGATACAGGATAAATAATTTGGAAGTTATTCGTGTTGATTTGCCTCCATGTGATACCTGATGGATTTTGATCCACGTCGATCGACTGGGCCTCTAATTTATATATACTAATTGATAATATTAAATATAATAAAACACTGATTTTCAGTTTTATATTAAATATCATAATGTCTTTTTTTTGAAAATACTAAAAAAATTAGCTAAATTATTTTTAATAAAATCATTTTAGTTAAAATATAATTTTATATAATTTTCATAAAATACTGATTATTAGATTAAAATATAATATATATAAACATATAAAA
>CAIOLR010000004.1 GCA_903859135.1 uncultured bacterium
AATTTAAACAGGCTCTAAGTCATCTTAAATTTTAAAAAATACAGACTATGAAACTATTAATGGGCTTTTTTTTGGTATTTAGCATGTATACAGTACCCTTGCTGTGGTTGACCGACTTTGATCAAGCATCAGCAGAAGCGACGAAATCAAACAAAATGATTTTACTAAACTTCTCGGGATCCGATTGGTGTGGGCCTTGTATTCGTATGGAAAAAGAGATTTTTGAGTCGGCAGTATTCGGTGATTATGCGCAAAAAAATTTGGTGTTGCTTCGTGCAGATTTTCCTCGAATGAAAAAAAATCAGCTTAGCGAAGCTCAGGTTAAAAAGAATGAAGCGTTAGCCAATAAGTATGATTCTCAGGGAAAATTTCCCTATACAGTTTTGATGAATGCCAAAGGTGAGGTAGTGAAAGAGTGGGAGGGGTTTCCACAAGTTACCCCTGCTGTTTTTGTTGCCGAAATAAATAAAGCATCGAGTGTACGCTAAATAAATTGATCCCTTGAATATCGATAAGAACACAGTCAATAGTCAACAAATTACTGAAAATTTAGAACCGATGGTTTTGCACAAACGAGCTCTTCTCTTGATGGGTAACCGTTTTGAGTTTAGTGTGCTGGGTGGGGATACCAATTGGGCGGAAGCGTGTATGGACGATGCTGTGTAGGAGATCAGACGGATAGAGCGGCTTTTGACCACCTTTAGCGATGATAGTCAAACCAATCGGGTTAATGGTAAAGCTGGAATTGAACCTGTATATGTAGATCCGGAAGTATTCGATCTGATTCAGCGATCTCTAAAAATATCGGCACTTACTCAAGGGGCTTTTGATATTACGTACGGCTCTATTGATACGTGTTTATGGAATTTTGATACAAAGATGACTAGCTTACCTCATGTTGAGGATGTTGAAAATGCGGTGCGTTTAATCAATTACAAGAATGTATGCTTGGATAGTGAGAGTGGTATGGTTTTCTTGAAAGAAAAAGGAATGCGGATTGGATTTGGGGGAATAGGCAAAGGATATGCAGCTGATCGAGCTAAATAGGTATTGCAAAAGAAGGGCGTAGAAAATGGTGTAGTGAACGCTGCGGGCGATTTAATTACGTGGGGTGTATCAACCAATGGTAAGCCATGGACCGTTGGAATTGCAGATCCAGACAAAAAAATGGTTTCTTTTTCTTCTTTAAATATCAGTGATCTGGCGATTGCCACATCTGGAAGTTATGAGAAATATGTCGTGATAGATGGTAAAAAATATGCTCACACGATCGATCCTAAAATAGGATTTCCAGTGAGTGGAATCAAAAGTGCAAGTGTGCTTGGACCAAGTGCAGAGCTAGCAGATGCGATGGCGACCCCGATTGTGGTGATGGGGGTAGAGGCTGGTTTGTATTTAATCAACCAGCTGCGCAATATGGCTTGTGTTATTATTGATGATCATAATAAAATATATACCTCAAATAATATTCGTCTAAAATTATAGTGGTGGATTTTTTGAAATAAGTAATGAGATATCAATGCAGGGCATAATCTCATCTTCTGATGATTTGCCATTGCTTCAGCTAGCCTGAAAATTAGTCTCATATTCGCTCGAATTCTGAGGCTTCGAGCAGCGAAAAAAAATCTACTATCCATGTTGCTTTGTTATTCATCTATTAAAAATAATCTTATGGAAACTCGAAAAAGAAAATGGCATTTTCTGGTGTTTGGTGCACTATTAGTGGGTTTTGGATCTTCATGTGCGATGATACAGCCATTCCAGAAAAAATTTTTGAACGACTCTGAGATGGAACTGTCCACCCA
>CAIOLR010000005.1 GCA_903859135.1 uncultured bacterium
CCTACTGGGCCGTTGATGTCGGAGACTCGTACTTCGCTTCACTCATTATAGATGGCTGCTTCTAAGCCAACTTCCTTTGATGTAAATTGGTCGCCCATGCAGGATTTGAACCTGCGAATACATGATCCCAAATCATGCGCCTTAAACCAGACTCGAGCCAATGGACGATAAAAATTAATTAGGCAGATGAGTTTTTTCCATTATCTGTGCACACACAATCAATGTTGACTCCCATTTCTCATCATAGCTGGCCATTGATCTGCCGCCTAAATTGGTGCGCCATGTGAGAATCTAACTCACACCCCCGGATTGGAAGACCGGCGTGCTGACATAACACTTATGACGCTTTTGAAAATGGTGCGCTATGACGGTACTGCCCCGTCTTCTCAGCATTGGCAATGCCGTATAATACTTTCATACTCATAACGCAAAAAAAATGGCGGGTGCTGTGAGATTCGAACTCACGGTGGCTTTTTAGGGCACACTCTAGTTTTCAAGACTAGCGCAATAATCCACTCTGCCAAACACCCATAAAATGGAGGAGAGAAAGGGACTTGCACCCTTAGAATGTCTTTCAACACCCTACAATCTTTCCAAGATTGTTCCTCGTCTAGCCGGACTCTCTCCATGTGTGTCTTTTTCTATACCAGTAGACACGACTGGTTTGTTCTTGTTGGTTAGCGTTTTAAAGATGACACAGCGCGTCATCTCCAACTTAAAAATGTTACAAGCAATCGATTACCCACGACGATTAGGCTTTATCACTCTAAGAGTCTGATGGCTTTCAGTTTTAAGATAAAGACATGCTTGTAAAATGGTGGGAGCTAATGGTAACGCACCATGAGCCAACTTCCGATCTTAACAATGGCAATAGATTTACAGTCTATTGATCGGGGTAACTCCCATAAAATGGTGGCTGCTACTGGTAACGCTCCAGTCTATTCTGCTTTTCAGGCAAACGCTAATCTATCTCAGCTAAGCAGCCTTTTTTTGAAATTTATAGTTTTTGGTGGCTACACCAGGAAACTTCATGCAACTTGCATTACAAACCCATATGCTTAATATTATTGTCAGTTTAAACTGTACGTCGCATTCTGCGAAACTCTTGGGCTGTTGTGGTCATCCCTCGTCTTGAACCTTTTTGTTATGTCTTCTATATTATAATCTATTTCCTTAACTTCAACTTCTTTTCTTAAATTATCTTTTCGAATTTCGTTGAGGCATCGGAATAGACCAATCATACCCCTCGCAACCTTGACTTAAGGCGCGCGCTTTGAGGTATGTAACAAAATGGTTCATTTGATATATTTTATTTATATCAGCTGAACTTATTTTCCATACCAAAAAGGTACTTTTCTTTTAGTCCATGTTGCAAAATCTTTATCATGAATAATATATTGTCTATATTGATCAATGATAGAGAGGTTGTTAAAATCCTTAATTTGACGGCATTTACTGTCGTTACTTATCGCAACTGTAAATGGTGTTAAACTCTTTCTTTCAACAATCGTATTATACCGATTTTCCTTACACCATTTTAAAAATGAAAAACTATAATGTTCTGGACTATTAGCCCATCTAAAATTTCGTTCATCTACCATTGATACCGCATGTTCAAGTAACCACTCGAAGTTTGATTGTGATTCAATAGTCCAAAGAGTACATTGATGTTTAGCATACCCTTTACCACGACGTCTTACTCGACCTGTTTTAGTTCGTGGGCATGATTCATGAGAAAGCGAGTCCTGTGAAAATGCATTTTGCAGCATAATACAGGACTCGATAATCATTTTTGACCTTGCATGTTGATCACAAAGATTAATTGCAGATACAACTGGATCAGTATCAGTTACAAATATATTCATAACTGAATTATATTTTATTTCCTTTTAAATCAGACCACGACTATTTTGTGCAAACTCAATGAATTTATAAAATTCATTTCGGCTACCATCTCCTGGTTCATGAAATGCTCCTGACATACGGGCTGTGCGCATTGAGCTGTTTTGCTTGATACCACGCAATGAACAACAAGTATGATTTGCTTCAACCATAACCGCAACACCGTTATTACCTTCACAAACTTTATCGATAAATTTATGTACCTGCATGTTTAATGTCTCCTGCACTTGCGGCCTTCTACAGATATAATCTACAATACGATTAAGTTTTGAAAGACCAATTACCTTACCATCTGGAGAAGGAATGTAAGCTACATGTGCATAACCCATAAAAGGTAAATTATGGTGAGCACACATACTAATAACAGGAATATTAGTTTGACAAACCATACCATCATATTGACCATCGTTTTCAAAAGCAGTAATTTTAGGTTCATTTTCAAAACAACCTCTTGCAAGATCATGCACCCAAGCTTTTGCAACTCGACGAGGTGTATCTTCCATATGCGGATTGTTTTTCCAATCGAAGCCTAAAGCTTCTAAAAATTTACC
>CAIOLR010000006.1 GCA_903859135.1 uncultured bacterium
AATAGCCATTTTTTTAATTAAAGGTGTTTTTTTATTTGGATGAGTGAAAATTACTTCTTACTGTCGCTATATGACTCACAATGACCTGCTTTCAAGCGTTCGCAGGCGCCATATAAATTGAGGGAATGGTGTTTGATTTCAAATTTGAGGAGTTCGCCCATCATGCTTTGGATCTGCTGTATTCGTGGATCGCAAAACTCAACCACTTTACCGCAATCAATGCAAATAATATGATCATGCTGTTTATAACCATGCGACTTTTCGAACTGAGCCATATTTTTACCAAACTGGTGTTTGGTCACCAAATCACAAGACACCAATAGTTCGAGCGTGTTGTAAACGGTGGCTCTGCTCACATGATATTTTTTGTTTTTCATGTGGATATACAGCGATTCCACATCAAAATGATCATTTCGGGAGTATATTTCCTCGAGAATTGCAAAACGCTCAGGTGTTTTACGAAGGCTTTTATTTTCGAGATATGCTTCGAAAATTTTCTTCACCATGGTAATCGTTTCTTGTACAGACATATTGGTTTTACAAAAAGGCCAAAGTTATCCAAAAAAAGCCACTATTAAATATTTTTTAATAGGTTTCACGCTGGGTCATTCGTTTTGGAATCAAATCGCGTCACCGAGGTGACACCCATTACCTCTTTTAGTTTGACAATTAGATTCTCTAGATGTGCTGTATCATTCACAAATACCATGATTGAACCATCAAAAATTCCATGATCACTGTCAATGGTAATCGAACGAATATTGACTTTAAAGTCATTGGAAATTATTTTGGTGATGTTGTTTACCAGCCCCACATCATCGATGCCAATAATGTGTAAACCTGTCAGAAAAGCGAGTTTTTTTTGTGAATTCCATTTGGCTTTAACAATACGGTAACCATAGCTCGACATCAATTTCGCTGCGTTTGGACAACCTGTACGGTGTATTTTGATACCATCTCCAATAGTCACAAAACCAAAAACATCGTCACCTGGAATTGGGTTACAACAACTCGAAAGCTTATAATCTATTTTTTGTAAATCTTCGCCAATGAGCAAAGTATCAACATCTTTATCTTTAACTTTTTTTACAAAATTATCAGGATGAATATGTTCCGGTTTCTCCGGTTTGTTTTCAACTGTTTTTTCCGCTATCAAAAACTCTTTTAGCTGCTTCACATCGATCAAACCCTTGGCTACATTATAAAATAGATCTTGCGTGGATGCGAGTTTGAAAAAATAACTTAACTTATATAAATTCTCTGTGTTGTACGTAATTTTAAGTGATTTCAGTTTTCGCTCCAGTATTTCCTTTCCATCTTCGGCAATTTTCCGCTTTTCTTCCTTCAGTGCTGATTTAATCCTCGACTTAGCCTTTGCCGTCACGACAATATTGAGCCAGTCTTCCTTCGGTGTTTGTTTGCTTGATGTAATAATTTCAACCTGATCCCCACTTTGAAGTTTGTGTGCTAACGGAACTAGTTTGTGATTCACTTTGGCTCCAATACAACTTGCACCGATGTCTGTATGTATTTCAAAAGCAAAATCTAAAGCGGTGGCATTGATGGGTAATTGTATTAATGCACCTTTGGGGGTAAAAATGAATATCTCATCAGAGAACAAATTCATTTTAAAATCATCCAAAAAATCGAGTGCGTTTGATGCTGGATTGCTCAGCATTTCACGTACTTTATTTATCCACTGATCTAAGCCATTCTCTGCAGACGACTCCTTATATTTCCAATGTGCGGCAAACCCTTTTTCAGCAATTTCATTCATCCGCTTCGTGCGTATTTGTACCTCCACCCACTGCCCACGCGGACCCATTACCGTCGTGTGCAAGGATTCATAGCCATTGGCTTTAGGAGACGATATCCAATCGCGCAAACGATCAGGGTTGGGATGGTAGAAATCCGTAACAATAGAGTATGCTTTCCAACAATCCGATTTTTCATTTTCAAGTTTACTGTTTAGGATAATTCGGATGGCAAAAAGGTCGTAGACTTCATCAAACGGAATATTCTTTTTTCGCATCTTATTCCAGATGGAATGTATCGATTTAGGCCGACCGTAAATTTCGGCATCTAAACCTTGTTCCTTCAAAATTTCATTGATCGGATTAATAAAATCACGTATAAAACGCTCCCGTTCAGCTTTTTTTTCGTTTAACTGTTTTGCAATGAATTTATATGTTTCGGGCTCCATGTATTTCATGGAGAGATCTTCTAATTCAGATTTGATTGCGTATAGTCCCAAACGATGCGCAAGAGGGGCATATAAATAAATAGTTTCAGAGGATATTTTAAGTTGTTTGTCACGTGGCATGAAATCCATCGTGCGCATGTTGTGCAATCGATCAGCCAGTTTAATCAAAATCACACGAACATCATCTGCCAATGTGAGCAACATTTTTCTAAAATTTTCGGCCTGCAAAGAACTGTTATAGTCGAAAACACCTGATATTTTAGTCAGGCCATCAATAATCTTGGCTATTTTCTTGCCGAACTCCCGTTCGATATCCTCTAAAGTAATATCGGTATCTTCAACTACATCGTGCAGAAGTGCACAAACAATAGAAGTTGTTCCCAAACCAATTTCTTGAGCCGCAATTTGAGCCACCGCTATAGGATGATAGATATAAGGCTCTCCAGACTTGCGACGCATGTCTTGATGGCTCTCCATCGACATATCAAAAGCACGACGAATAGAACGCTTATCGCCCTTTTGCATCGCTGGTTTACAAGCTCTTAGGAGAGCTCGATAACGTTTAAGAATTTCTTTTTTTTCAGCTTCTAGATCGATCACTAATTCCTTCATCACCGTTTTTTTTGCTTGTTTGAAGAGTTTATTTGAGGTAATTTGTTGAGATTACAAAAGTCATTGACTTTTGTATCAATAAAACTTGGTTATTAGCCTTAACTTTACGCATATAAATCTATGAAACTTTTTAAGCTTTTGGGCTTTATTTGTGTAGCTTCTATGTCTTACAGGGCATCTTCACAGGGGATTACAAATTCTTCTTTCAAAGGTAAAAATGACACTATTCGAGTTGCGGTTACTTTAGTCGGAAACGAGTTTATACCCTGGGTTGCGCTGCATGAAGTCATCATTTTAGATACTCGAATTTTTAAAACCTCTGCAGACCGAGCCAAATTCGATCGTTTGAGATACAATGTGCTGAAGGTGATGCCCTACGCAATTATGGCTCGAGATAAGTATGCACAGCTCCAACGAGATTTAGCCGTTACGGCAGATAAAAAAGAGCAACGGAGGCTGGTAAAAGCTTGTAACGAGAACGTAAAAGCTATATTTAACCGCGAAATCAAAAATTTGACCATGGCCCAAGGCGGGATCCTTATCAAATTGATTGATCGCGAAATTGGAAAGAGTAGTTACGATATTTTGAAGGAGATGAAGGGAGGCTTTAACACTTTTTTGTTCCAGTCGCTGGCGCGAATTTTTAACAATAATCTTAAAAACAGATACGATCCAGAGGAGGACCGGGACATCGAAGCAATTATTCAATCATCGAGTTATAAAATGCAGTAGTGAATCCTACACTCTATAAATTTAAAATTTGCACATCTCCTCAAACAGAAATTAATTATGATAGAACAGCACGATGTGCGTTGGAAACAACGGTTTCAAAATTTTGAAAAAGCTTTTTTGTTTTTTCAAACTGCTGTCGAACAAGGCAGATACTATCCCATAGAAGTGGGGGGCGATCCTTTGAATTTACTTTTGAGCTGGGCTGGAAAACAACCAAGGACTATTTGTATGAACAAGGCATTGAAACACAGTATCCAAGACAAGCTCTAAAAGAAGGATTTAATTCACAACTCATTGAAGATGGGCATACCTGGATACACATGCTAGAAAAAAGGAATGAATTATCGCATACCTATAATCAAGAAGTGGCACATCATGCCGTAGATATTATCAGGCATCAGTATTACCCTGCTATTGAGCAAGTGTATCGCTTTTTTAAAACCAGCATCCATGAATAATACACCGTTCGGTTTAAAAAAAGATGATTTGGCTATAATTATTCAAATATTAGTTTCGACTGCCGGCATTGAAAAAGCTATAAGTTTTGGTTCGAGAGCCAAAGGCAACTACAAACCAGGTAGCGATATAGACATTGCATTATTTACCACTAATAAAAATTTAGCCTCACACATTGCATTTGCCATATAAATTTGACGTACTGGACTATTACACAATAAATAATCAAGAATTAACAGACTACATTAATCGCATCGGAATAACACTTTACGAAAAGTAATGCTAACGTCGACGTAAAATAACAATCGATAAACCATGAAACTAGACATACTCGTTTTTGCTGCTCACCCAGACGATGCAGAGCTAGGCTGCTCGGGGACCATTTTAAAGCATATCGCCCAAGGTAAAAAGGTAGGGATTGTAGATCTTACGCGTGGAGAATTGGGTACACGGGGAACTGCTCAAACGAGAGATGAAGAAGCAGCAAACGCAAGCCAAATAATGGGTTTACATATTCGTGAAAACCTAAATATGCGCGATGGTTTTTTTAAAAATGACGAACAACACCAATTGCAGATTATTCGAACTTTACGTACGTATCGTCCCGAAATTGTGCTTGCCAACGCCTATCACGATCGCCACCCTGACCACGGTAGAGCCTGTGATTTGGTTACCGATGCCGTCTTTCTCTCTGGACTTGTTAAGATAGAAACCGTATTCAATGGACATGCTCAACATGCATGGCGACCTAAATTAGTACTTCATTACATACAAGATCGCTACATCAAGCCAGACATCGTTGTGGATATTACCGATTTTTGGGGTCAGAAAATGGAGTGTATCCAAGCATTTAAAACACAGTTTTATAGTCCAAAAGCAGTGGACACAGAAGCAGAAACATATATTTCATCACCTGACTTTGTTAAATTTTTGGACGCTCGTGCTAGGGAGTTCGGAAAATATGCACATTCAACTTACGCCGAAGGGTTCACTAGTAGAAAAATTTTGGCTGTTGATGATTTATTCCATTTACATTAAAACTTGCAAGAACACCTATTATCGCTCAGTCTTTTGAAGCACGTATAACTTCGCTCTCTCCTTCGGAGAGGACGAGGTTAAGCCCCCTATAACGAAGGTAATATCTTCTCAATCACTTCAAGTCCTGCATCAATATGTTGTTTTTTTATGATTAATGCTGGTCGGAAACGTATCGCTTGATCTCCACATCCAAGGAACATCACATGATGCTCGAGTCCTTTTTTAATAAATGCATTTCGCATACTCTGATTAGGAAAGTCGAATGCAGTTAGCAGTCCACGACCACGGACATTGAGTACTTTATCTGTTTTTTCAGCTACTTTTTGCAACTCTTCCTGAAGGTGCTTTCCTACCACAGCAGCATTTTCTACCAAATGATCCTCTTCAATGATTTCCATTATTTTGGATGAACGAACCATATCGACCAGATTCCCTCCCCATGTAGAATTGATTCGAGATGACACCCTAAATACGTTGGTCTCTATTTCATCTACTTTTTTACCAGCCAAAATACCACATACCTGCATCTTTTTTCCAAAAGCCATAATATCTGGACGCGCAAGCTCGCTAAAATGTTCATGACACCAAAATTTACCACTTAAACCAACACCTGTTTGCACTTCATCATAAATGAGGAAACACTCATTTTCGTCGGCCAGTGCGCGCAATTGTTCCAAAAATTCTTCTCGAACATGATTATCACCCCCCTCCGATTGAACGGGCTCTATAATGATGGCACAGATATCATCTTTATTATCGGCAAAGGCTTGTTTGATCTGGGCGATAGATAATGCCTCACGCTTTTTTAAATCCTCATAACCCACATCCGAATATGGAAACTTCATTACAGGTATAGAAACTCGTGGCCAATCAAATTGGGCAAACCACTTCGTTTTTTCAGGTAAAGTATTCGTTAAACTTAATGTATAACCAGAACGCCCGTGAAATGCTTTTTCAAAATGTAGTACTTTAAATCCACGTTCTTTACGATATCCTTTTTGGAAGTTTTTTTGAACTTTCCAGTCCATAGCAGTCTTCAACGCATTTTCTATAGCTAAAGATCCTCCTGCAATAAAAAAAGCATGTGGTAAATAAGATGGAATACCAACACGTGAGAAGGTTTCTACAAATTGAGCATATTGTGTGGTATAGATGTCAGAGTTTGATGGATTGGTTAATGCGGCGAGCATCAAATTTTTTTTAAATTCTTCATCATTCAGCATCTTCGGATGATTGTATCCCAGAGGTACGGAGGCGAAGCAGCTGAAGAAATCTAAAAGTGTACGATTATGCTTCGTGTCATAAATGTGCACACCGCTACTTTTTTCCATGTCAAAAGTTAAATCAAATCCATCGGCTAAGATATGTTTACTCAACGTTTCCTGAACCTGATTCGGTGAAATTGATAATTTATACATGCTATTAAGTTTTATATTTTAATTAAAAGTTTTAAAAAATATATCAAAAACAATATAATTAACTGAAATGATAATTATTTGCAAAATATATAAAATATCTATTCGATTTGCAGGAATTCAAAAATAAAAAAGAGGACTCAGCTGGATTCAGATTGTCACTAATTTATTTCTTACACGAATTTAGGCTTTTTTCAGAAAGCTTCATTAGACACTAGTACGTTTCTCTTGATGGTGAATTGATCAGACATCCCCAATAAACCAAACAATCCACCAGTATGTATGGCCAGAATGGAGCTTTTTGCAGGGAAGTATCCTTGTTGGATAAGATCGTGTATGGCATAAAATAGTTTACCCGTGTAAACAGGATCAATGAGTATACCCGTTTCGGCAGTAAAAGACTGGATAAAATCTATTAATTCAGGTTTTGTTTTTGCATAACCACCAAAATGATAGTCTACGTGCATCTCAAAAGAGGGAACGTGATCAAAATATTTCATAATCTCGTCCCGCATGAAACGTCCATCTTTAAAAACAGGCAAGGCATGTATATTGCTTCGTAGGGCATATTTTTCCACCCCCTTGATAATACCTGCAATTGTTGTTCCTGTCCCACAAGCACAAAAAATATGATCGTACGAACGATCCAATTCATCCATTAGCTCTGCACAGCCAGTTACGGCTTCCATACTCGCACCACCTTCATCGATAAAAAATGCGTGTGCGTTGCTTCCAAAATAGTGCTGAAAAAGACCCCACTTATCGCGATAGCGATCCCTTTTTACAAAAATCAGTTCCATCCCAAAAAGAGCACAAAACATCAGCAAGTCATTTTGAACCTCCTCTCCTCGTACAATCCCTGTGCTTTTAAATCCAAATTTGGCCGCTGCACAAGCGGTGGCCAACAAATGATTCGAATAGGCTCCTCCAAATGTGACCAAATGCTGCTTCTGTTCTAAAGATGCTTTACGCAGTAAATATTTGAGTTTACGCCATTTGTTACCTGAGATGAATGGATGAATGAGATCATCCCGCTTGACGAACACCTCAACTTGCATTTCTTGATAAAGAGGATGTTGGATTTGTTCTACGGGGCTATAGAAGTGCAAGTTGATCATATCGCTGCAAATTTAATCGTTCTGAGCCTAAATCTAAATCCAATCGAGTAGGAGAGGAGGTTAGTCTTCAGACGAGTGCAAATGGTCAGAAGATAATTTTATACCTATTTATGATTACTTCAAACAATCCGTCCATCTTTCATTATGATTTTACGATCGGCCATGTCAGCCAAATCCTCATTATGGGTCACAATGACAAAAGTTTGGTTGAGTTGAGTTCTAAGATCAAGAAATAGATGATGTAGACTCTCTGCATTGCTAGAGTCTAGATTGCCAGATGGTTCATCAGCCAAAATAATAGATGGACTATTAATTAATGCTCTGGCAACTGCCACACGTTGTTGTTCACCACCTGAAAGCTCAGTTGGTTTATGGCTAGCTCGGTGCGATAGCCCAAGCAACTCCAGTAATTCTGTTGCGTTATTGGTGGCTTCCTTTTTACTTCTTTTTGCAATGAAAGCAGGAATGCAAATATTTTCTAGAGCAGTAAATTCAGGTAAAAGGTGATGGAATTGGAAAATAAAGCCAATATATTGATTCCGAAAAGCACTCAATTTTTTTGGTGATAAATCATACACAGCTGTTCCGTTGATCAGAACCATTCCTGCATCAGGTTTATCTAAAGTTCCCATAATATGTAGGAGTGTACTTTTGCCAGCACCAGAGGCTCCTACGATTGTAATAATCTCTCCCGTTGAAACATGGATGTCCACACCTTTGAGGATTGGTATTTTACCATACGATTTATGGATTCCCTTCGCTACAAGCATGGACGAAGATACAATTTATCGGAATCTGAAATTAAAAAAAGGATTATATTCTTTTTCTATTTTGAGGCAAATTGATAGCTTTACAGCAAAAAATTCGAATAATGAACATTCACGAGTATCAAGGTAAAGCGATATTAAAAACATTTGGTGTAAGGGTTCAAGAAGGTATCGTAGCCGATACTCCCGAGCAGGCAGTTGAGGCAGCGAAAAAGCTTAAAACAGATTATAATTCCGATTGGGTTGTGATCAAAGCCCAGATACATGCTGGCGGACGTGGTAAAGGTGGAGGTGTTAAGCTTGCCAAAAATTTAGCCGAGGTGAAAGAACGATCGGAGCAAATTATTGGTATGCAGCTAATCACACCTCAAACTGGTCCCGAGGGGAAAAAAGTGAGTAAAGTTTTGGTTGCACAAGATGTTTATTATCCAGGAGCGAGTGAAGCAAAAGAGTTTTACATGAGCGTGCTGCTTGATCGTGCTAAAGGGTGTAATATTATTATGTACTCCACAGAAGGGGGGATGGATATCGAAGAGGTAGCAGAACACACCCCACATCTAATTTTCAAAGAACAAATCGATCCAAAGGTGGGTTTACAAGCTTTTCAAGCGCGTAAAATTGCGTTTAATTTAGGGCTTAGTGGCGAAGCTTTTAAAGAGATGACTAAGTTTGTTTCAGCTTTATATAAGGCTTATGACGCCACGGACTCATCTATGTTTGAAATTAACCCTGTGCTCAAAACGTCTGATAATAAAATTTTAGCAGTTGATGCCAAAGTCAATTTGGATGATAACGCACTGTTTCGTCATCCAGACTATGCAGCTATGCGTGATGTCTCTGAAGAGGATCCTACCGAAGTAGAAGCTGGGAAGTCAAATTTAAACTATGTGAAATTAGACGGGAATGTGGGTTGCATGGTAAATGGTGCAGGTTTGGCAATGGCAACCATGGATATTATTAAAATAGCTGGTGGTGAGCCTGCCAATTTCTTGGATGTAGGCGGTACTGCAAATGCTGAAACTGTTAAAGCTGGTTTTAATATTATTCTGCAAGATCCCAATGTACGCGCTATTTTGATTAATATTTTTGGAGGTATCGTGCGCTGTGATCGTGTGGCACAAGGTGTTATTGATGCTTACAAAGAAATTGGTAATATCCCAGTCCCAATTATTGTTCGATTACAAGGAACAAATGCTGTCGAAGCCAAAAAATTAATTGACGATTCTGGGTTAAAAGTATATTCAGCAATTCAGCTGAAAGAGGCCGCCGCTTTAGTTACAGAGTTGCTATAATACCAGATGGTACCATATTGAAGGATGTTAGGTGTCTAGTTTAAAGTCATCAGCATCTTTCAAAAATGGGAATGCTCTACGAGCTCTTTCTACTTCCTTTTTATAGATGGCGAAGGTATAAAGGTCTTCCTCATCTGATTTATAGTAAATGGTATTTCCATTGGGGTCAATGCACATGGAATCACCAGAGTGGTATACTTCATTGCCGTCGTGGCCATATCGATTAAGCCCGATGACATAGGATTGGTTTTCTATAGCTCTTGTAGGTATCAGTGTACGCCAATGTAAAGCCCGCTTTGCTGGCCAATTTGCTACGACAAGTAGAAGCTCATATGCTTCGCTATTATTGCGCAGCCACGCTGGGAAACGAAGGTCATAACAAATAGTTGGGCATATTTTCCATCCATTTAGCTCTACAATAAGTCTTTGTTTTCCAGCTGTGTAATGCCTGTCTTCATGACCTAGGCTAAATAAATGGCGTTTGTCATATTTTTGGAAAGTTCCGTCTGGATGCATCCATATTAATCGATTATAATATTTTTGATCTTCTTCGATACTTAGTCGGTCCTCAAAAAGGAATCAAGTATCACATTATTAACAATTTACATTAAAATATGTG
>CAIOLR010000007.1 GCA_903859135.1 uncultured bacterium
AAAATACCAGTTTTTGTTATAAATACATCCATTTATTGCATAATTTTATACACATATTTTAATGTAAATTGTTAATAATGTGATACTTGATTCCTTTTTGAGGACCGACTATTTAAAACTCTGATCCCGTCGCCACCAAAGGTGGATGGATCAGGTTCGTATTCAAATCGCCCATAGGTTTGTATTTTTTCGTTCGAAGTATAAGGCCGGATCGTGGTTGGGCGCGCAGGATAGCCAGTACTGTGCACATCCACATCAAATGATGAGGCCACTGCAGAGCCCACCGAAGCAGGTGTTACAGTGGCTACTGAGCCTCCTGAAGTAGTCGAAGCACCTTTTTGAATGGCTTCCAGATCATGCAAAAACTCAGTAGGATCAAAATCCATTTCCTTGCTTAACTTGTTGGTAGGGATAATAGGTTGAGATTGAGCTGCTGATTTTTTTACTTGATTTACCTTTTTTTCAGTTTGACTGATGGTTTCGATGTCATTGAATCGCTTTTCAAGCTGATTGGTATCTAATGGAATGGTTCCTAGATTATATGCATTGGCATATTGCATGTTTTCCTTGATCCGGTCAAAAATGGCGTGTGGATTTTCGGGAGGTTGTTCGGTTTGTTTAGGTTTTTCAGTCTGTTTTGTAACAGATTGTTGTGTGCCTAGTTGATTCCGATCTACAGTCCTTCCTGATGAGGCGTCATATACTTTCTGGCCTGAAAGTATTGCTTGAAGGTCATTAATTAGCTCTTCTTCTTTAGCTGATTGTGGATTGTTAGTGGGTTGCGAATTTAAAGGAGCTTGATTGTTGCCTGCAAATTGGTTTGTACTATTGCCTGTACTGAAAGAGTTGTATGTATCTAGATTTGTTGTACTTAACGATTGAGGCATATTCGTTTTCGGCTCTTGGTACACCGAACTGTTTTCAGAAAATGGGTTTAGCATACTGGTTTGATATTCTTGATTCATTCCAGTGGGAGCACTGTTGGCGGGGGGATTAGAGGATGTTGGATCGCTCGAATAGTAAGAAAGCGAATTGATTACATCACTATTGATGATAGAGGACTGTACGACATATTCATCATCATGAGGGCCATCATCAGCCAAGGAAGACTGTACCACATATTCCTCTGATTCCTCTGGTAATGATTGTTCCACTACGTACTCCTCCTCCGATTCGCCTGGTAAATATGATGTTTGTACGATATATTCTTGTTTTATAGATTGCCCGTAAGCTCGTGGTGTTTGCCTAATCACTTCACCACGATCAAAACTGGCTGAGGTATGCATTTTCTTTTTTTTATGAAAACCATAATACGCACCGAGTAGATCCTCATAGTTGTCAAATAATTTCCTCTTCCGTTTCATGTATATGCGTGTTAAATTTTGATATTTATTTTTACAATGGCATAGGGGTCTAAAGTCAGGATCAGTTCATTTTCTTTTCCAGAAATGTGATCCTTGTTTAAGGCTATTTTGAGTTCGTTTGAATTGGAATGATATACATCAGCAAGTTTGTTGTTTAGTACAGCAACGGGAGGGTAAGCCGGATTTAGAGCCTGTTTAAATTTTATTCAACAATAATTTTATAGCGGATAATTTGGTCATATATTCTGCAGAATCGATCAAAAGCTCATAGTTTCTGCAGAGTCTTCTATCA
>CAIOLR010000008.1 GCA_903859135.1 uncultured bacterium
CAAAGGAAAGTCCTTGAGAAGAGCAAAATAACCCTAAATTTGTTCCCACTTGTACACCTTCAAAGTGGCTCAATTTGTCCAGATTCACTGGCTCACTTTACTCCATATTTTTCATTTATTTCATCACGTTGCTCACCTGTAAAGTCATTAATACTAAATTTAGACAAGAGTAGATGATCATGAGACTCACCAATATGGAATTCTGAGGTTGGCATAAACAATGAATTTAAGTTTAAGATTTGATCAAAATTAAAAACAATCCTCAATACCTGGAATAATTAATGATATTGTTTAAAACTTTTAATTCATTCTTATTTTTTTGTTAATTCGATAAATAAACATGGTTGTAAAAGCGATCCAATATAGTCCGAGTCCAATCCAAGTGGATATAGTCTTTTCATATCTAATCAATAGTGCTTTAAATCCGTCTACCCATGCGTTTGCGCGTTCAATTACGGTACGTTTTTATAGAGTTCCTCATCAAAAAAAATGCTCTTCCCGTTCACTGAATGCATGAGTTAAAATAAAAAAAGGCCGCCTCATTATGAGACAGCCCCTTGTAAACCTAATAAGTTGCGGAAAAAACATGAACAATAAAAAACTCAGGATGCAGATTTTTGCCATGCATCCTCCTAGTCTCAATTACAAGCTAGAGCTGTTCTATACAGTGTGTTGCGACATTTACCTGTCTTGATCTGGTCATATTCAACCCCTATAGTTTTGAACGTTAAGTACGCATGACTTACGCGATAAGCAAATCTCATTAGGCCTCCCCAATTTTTTTCATTCATTTCACGAGCATTCAATACCTGAATACCTAATTTGTTTAAATCTAAATTTTTCACAATTCTTTAATTAACATTAATAATTGATAAATTGATTAGGCCCTTGATTCACATATACTATTTTGAAACAATTGGCGAAAATCTCAATGCCGATACCAAGATGTAAATTAAAAATAATGTTAATAAAAAATTAAATTAGGCCTTGGAATTGACAGCGACTAAAGAACATCTACTCCCACATCCGTTCTGAAATATCGGCCATTATAATAAATACGACCAGCATCAGCCACGGCTGTTTGAATGGAATCAAACAAATTATCTTTCAGAGAAGTTACAGCCAATACCCGCCCGCCAGAGGTTTTGACAAACGTGTTATTCATTTCCGTTCCTGCATGAAAAATGAGCGAATGACGCACATTTTCTATACCACTAATCGGATGTCCTTTCAAATAGTTTCCGGGGTACCCTCCGGCAACAAGCATCACGGTAGTAGCTGTTTTAGGGGAAATAATGAGCTCTTGTTCTTCCAGGTTTCCGTCGGCAACACCCATCAATAATTCTACAAAATCACTTTCTATACGAGGAATCACACTTTCTGTTTCGGGATCACCCATCCGAACATTGTATTCGATTACATAAGGATCACCCGCAACATTCATCAAGCCAACAAATAGAAAGCCTTGATAAGGAATCCCTTCTTTCCTCAAACCATCTATTGTTGGAATAATAATCCGATCCTCCACCTTAGTCATGAAGGCTTCATCAGCAAATGGAACAGGCGAAACAGAGCCCATTCCACCTGTATTTAGACCTGTATCTCCTACCCCAATACGTTTGTAATCTTTGGCTTCTGGGAGTATTTTATATGATTTACCATCCGTTAGCACAAATACCGAAAGCTCAATACCACTCAAAAATTGTTCAATAACAACGGTATTACCCGCTAAGCCAAACTTAGAGTCCTCGAGCATGGCCTTTAATTCTGTTTGAGCATCGAGTACGTTTTCGCAAATCAGCACACCCTTACCAGCAGCTAGACCGTCTGCTTTTAAAACAATGGGAAATTGTTGGGCTTCTAGATATTTTAACCCGTCTAGCAAGGATTGTTTCGTAAATGATTTAAAAGTAGCCGTAGGGATACCATATTTCATCATAAACTGTTTTGAAAACTCCTTGCTCCCCTCCAACTGGGCACCTTCCTTTTGCGGACCAACAATCGCAATTTGCTTGAGATCATCCCGCTGCAAAAAGAAATCATGAATGCCATTGACCAATGGTTCTTCTGGACCAACCAACACCAAATCAATTTTATTGCCTAAAACAAATTTTGCTATAGATTCAAAATCAGTTGGCTCAATGGGTATATTTTTCCCGTAGGCCCTTGTTCCAGCGTTGCCAGGCGCAATAAATAAATTTGAACAGTGTTTACTTTGAGCTATTTTCCAGGCAAAAGCACTTTCGCGACCACCTGAACCGAGGATAAGAATATTCATACTGACAAAGGTAGGGCATTAAATCATGAAGAAAAGTTTATAGCAGGTATCCCAAAGTAGTGTCTATTGTCTCTCATCTTTTCAATAAGAAGGAGCCTTTATAAACGTACTCCTGACCATTATCATTGATTTTAACATTGTAGTAATAGACTCCTTTGGGCGGCACGTTCTGATTTGCATTTCCACTGAAAACGATATCACTGTTATTATACCTTTTAGCATGATATAAAAAACCCTTTCCATTTACAATCATTACTTCATTATCGGGATATTGTTCAATGTTCTTAATCACAAAAAAGTCATTAATACCATCTCCATTATCAGATATCCCAGCTGGGAATTCTATTTTCTGACCAAAAACTGTAATTAGACCATCCCTAACAGTATGGTCCTTGTGATGGCCTTTAATAACCAAGTTAGCTGGTTGATTACTCGTGCTACTTGCAACGATATCAAAATGGGCAAAATTAGTATGAGCTGGAATAATTACACTTGATGGAAATTTATATATATGAGCGCCGTAGTCAGCCTCTATGTGAAGGCTTATTTCAATGGGCTCTTCAAGTGTAATACCAAGCGGAAAACTGATTTTGATGGACGTTACCTCACCATTACATACAAACAATCCCACTTCCTATAACAATAATCTGGCTCGTAAATTCTGATTGTGTTCCGCCTCCAACCATTACACTATCTGGCTTTAAACTAATTGCAGATGCTGCTTGTACAAAGCTAAATGTGACTATAAACACTCGTATGATACTACTATAAATAGTTTTTAAGGCCCTACAGCGTTTTACTTTTCGATTTCCTAAACTCTTCTCCTTCACTTTATATTATTAAAAATTGATTGGGTAGTAGTAGATTTCATACTCTTAATCATCGTTGTGTGTTAATTCATTGAAATGAAAATTCAAAACTATCTTTCTTCGAAAAAGACATGGTGAGGCTACTAATATTCCCCAAACTCTTTCCGAAAAACATCGGCAATTTCTCCCAGCGTAGCGTATACTTCAACCGCTGCTAGAATAAATGGCATCGTATTGCTCCCATCTTTAGTTGCCTGAGCAAGAGCTGCTAGTTTATCTTGAACCACTTGATTATCTCGTTCAACTTTCAGTTTGGTAATTTTATCGATCTGCAATTTGCGTATCGAATCATCAATACGAAATACTTCAGGCTGAAGCCCTTCTTGATCAACAAACGTATTAACACCCAACAGAATACGTTGTCCACTTTCTATTTCGGTTTGAAACGTGTACGCTGCCTTCGCAATTTCATCTTGAATGTATCCAGCCTCAATGGCATTGACAGAACCACCCATCGCATCAATCTTATCGATATACATCTGGGCAGCAGCTTCTATTTCGTCGGTTAATGATTCTACAAAATAAGATCCCGCTAATGGATCTACTGTATCGGCCACGCCACTTTCAAAAGCAATAATTTGTTGGGTGCGCAAAGCGATTTTAGCTGCTGCCTCCGTTGGCAAGGATAGGGCTTCGTCGTACCCATTGGTGTGCAAGGATTGTGTTCCGCCTAATACTGCTGCCATAGCTTGATTGGTCACCCGAATAACATTGTTCAAAGGTTGTTGAGCTGTTAGCGTAGAGCCCCCCGTTTGTGAATGAAAGCGAAGTTTTTGGGCACCCGGCTCTGTAGCTCCTAAGCTTTTGGTAATTTTAGCCCACATCCGTCGAGCTGCCCTAAATTTTGCAATCTCTTCGAAGAAATTATTATGACAATTAAAAAAGAAAGACAATCGCTTTGCGAACACATTAATATCCAATCCTTTGGCTAAGGCTGCTTGCAAATATGCTTTTCCATTGGCCAAAGTAAAAGCAAGTTCTTGCACAGCCGTTGAGCCTGCTTCGCGTATATGGTAGCCTGAAATGGATATCGTATTCCACTTTGGAACTTCTTGACTACAATATTCAAACACATCCGTAATTAAACGCATCGACGGTTTGGGTGGATAGATGTAGGTTCCTCTAGCCGCATATTCTTTTAAAATATCGTTCTGGATAGTCCCAGATATTTGTTTGATATCTGCACCTTGTTTTTTTGCTACCGCGATGTACATGGCCAACAAAACGGGTGCAGTGGCGTTGATGGTCATCGAAGTGGTTACTTTTTGCAAGTCGATACCCTCAAAAAGTATCTCCATATCTTTCAGCGAATCAATAGCGACCCCCACTTTCCCCACTTCACCCTCAGCCATTTCGTGATCCGAATCGTACCCAATTTGGGTAGGTAAATCGAAAGCCACCGATAAGCCCATCGTACCCTGACTAAGCAGGTAATGATATCGTTTATTGGATTCTTCAGCGGTAGAAAACCCTGCATATTGACGCATGGTCCACATCCTGCCTCGGTACATATCCTTTTGTATACCTCGAGTAAAAGGGAATTCGCCAGGTAATTCTGTAATGGGTTTAGCTTCGGTATATACTTCTTTTATTTCTATACCCGAGGTAGTCGAAAATTGCTTCACATGTATTGCTGCTTAAAATAAGTGTTGAATATCGCGCTTGATGATCTTCAGTGCCATATCATAGGGATTCTCCATCTCCAAACGTTCCAAATGGCTGAGGATCGTTTTGCTTAATGCTAATGCGGATGCATTTTCGGGCAAGGTATTCACTGTATTGTTGACCATTGCGATGGTGTCTTCCATCATTTTTTTGACAACGCCCCAAGAATGATTGCTTATATAAAGTTGTTGTGCCATGTTATGCTGAAATTCGGCTCTGATCTCCGACAAAATCAATTGCTGCATTTCATGAGCTGTCATCTCCACCGTATGCAAACGAATCAACATATTCGTTGGATTAATTCGCTCTAGGAACAAGATGGCCCGCTCATAGGCTTGAAGCCTCAATGGAAGAATATTCTTTAAACTCGCCCTTCGGAGCTCTATTAAATCGTGATGAATCCTTCTGTCTAAATATGTTCGCACCAAAAACCATGCAGCGAAAAAAACAATGATTCCAGAAAGGGTATATTTTAAAATATCCGCTAGAAAGGTAACAATCTCCATACATTCAAATTGTTAGTGAAAGGTCAGAATATCCCAGTCGCCAACAAAAGTGCGCAATTTCACGTACATTTGTTCTATCATTTTGAAAGAATTATGGGTATGGAAACGACCACATCAGTAGCACCTGTTACTTTAACAGAGGGTGCTAAAAGAGAAATAAAAAAACTAATCGCACAACAAGAACTATCTGAAGATTATGGTTTACGCCTAGGTGTTGAAGGCGGTGGTTGTGCAGGAATGAATTATATACTCGGCTTTGATCAGAAAAAAGAAGGAGATCAAGAGTATGCCATTGATGGAATACGAGTTTACATGCACAAAGCACATGGCCTATATTTAGCTGGGATGGAAGTTGATTTTCAGGATGGCTTAAATGCGAGAGGTTTTACATTTAGTAACCCAAATGCAAGTAGCACGTGTGGCTGTGGTACTTCTTTTTCGGTGTAAAAAGTAACACTTGAAACATTTTTCAAAGGGCTGTGAAGCTCGACTATTTAGTTATGCCTTCTCAGGTAAGTTGACTCGTTAATTCATAACAAACAGGAAATTCTAAAACAGAAATAGCTAAAATTCACACTTGATTTCAGGCGTAAATTTTAGCTAGTCGGTCCTCAAAAAGTGATTTTTAATTTTTGGGGATAAAAAAAAGTGCAGGCAGAAAAGAATAAGTCTTGAAAAA
>CAIOLR010000009.1 GCA_903859135.1 uncultured bacterium
ATTTTTTTTTCATTTCTATCTGATAAGAAAATTAATAGAAAGCCCAGTAATGGAATGAACTGACTGGCTAATATTAATCCGTTCATGCTTGCTCCCTTATTAGGTGATGTACTGGAATAGTTTCTTTTTGTCCGACAAGTATCTGCTCTGAATGAGTAGCTTGGGGTGTTGTATATTCATCTAGGTTTTCAATGACCTCCCATCCAGATGCTGAATATAGGGAAAGTTGATGACTCAAAGGATGGCATGAAACAAATCTTACCCATTCATTATCTAACCATTCTTTCAGTGGTCCTAGATTAGCAATCGTTTTATCTAAAATGTCAGTGGTTTGTTCTGCGACGATAAGTAAGCGAGCGGGTTGGTGTACTTCGATCATCTGTGAAGGTAAACCTGTTCGAAGATCACCGTCAACTCCATTAGCCACCCCCAATAAACCGATTACGTTGTGCGGGAGCTTGGTGCCGGCCCCATAAACTGAATTGTCAATACGCGAAAATAAATACTCCAGATTAATGCCTCCACAGACAGGAATAACGGCAGATAAAATACGCACCATAATCTCACCTAGTTTATCTGTTTGGGGATCGTATGAATGGAGGAAGGCACGGCGGTCAAGAAATAGATCTCTTGTTAACTTTCTTCTGCCAACGATGCAGTAAAGGTTATTGGAGTGATTATATTCTGGGCGCGGTTCGAATATTGATGAGGCACGTTTTATGACATGTTTATGCGCTATATCATTTGATTGAGATTGTGGAGCAAGTTCGAACCAACGACAACGTTCTCTTGCGTTGCGAAGGAGTGCTTTGCTCATTGTTTGTTGAAAAGCGTGTAAACCAGCAATGGGGTGTAGTTCTAGTAAGTGTGAGTCAAAATAAGTGATTTCGTCCTTACTGGTATTGTGAAGCGCGGCTATAAAACGAGTACTGTCTGGAATGTCAATGCCACGTTCTCGGAGTATAGTCCGGACTGATTCATGGTTAGCCATCCAAGCAAAAGCACGGGCATTCGGAGCGCCCGGTTTTCCAGAACATGCCCCACAATCGTAAGCAGCGAAGTGAGGGTTATTTACGCTACTGGAGCCATGCGCCACTACAACAACTAATGGTGCAAAATCCTGAGTTAAACCTATATTGCGGAGTAAGCCAGTCAAGCGATCTGCCATTTCTATAAAGGAAAATCCTAATAAATAGCCATCTTCACTAAGTTCTTCTGAGTCTCTAAGAAGATGTAATTGGGAATGGGGTTTTACTTCACTTAGAAGTTTTATATTCAGTAACTTCGAGCCTGGTCGAAAGACATCCCATGCCATTTTAATGGCGTAACCTATACCTAAGGTTTGGGTATAAAGCCAACCGCGAAGCATTGAGTGCGATGTGAAATGCATGTGAGTCAATGTGCTCGGTTTAGCTTTATCTTTTGATGTGTTGGTAGTACTACTGGATTCTTTTATTAAATTTTTAGGTGTAATGATGTTTGGGCATTGTGCAACGGGATAAGCGTCATCCAACCCTTGATATAAAAAATCGATGCCAAAGAAACCGGCAGCTCCAAATGTTTCTATAGCAGGGTTAATTTCTTCCAAATGACGTCTTAATGAACATTCTCTGTCGTCAATACAAAATAGTGCTTGTGCTTCAGGAATTATTCTATTAGTTGTCGGGGATTTTTGTCCGTTTTTAGGTTTTAAGGCAAATAATAATTCTGTATGCAGTGACCATTCCATGGCTTCATGCCATGTTTTCAGATGTAATGGAATAATTGGTTTTTTGTTATCCTTAAATAGGGGTGTACCCTTTTTATAAGGTATTGATGCAATATTAGTAAAATGATGACCTTTTTTCTTGAGTAGAAAAGCTAACTCAATAGCAAGTTCCACAGCAATCATTTGTTTGAGTGAAATTTGGCGGTGAGCGAGTAGAGATTGTGGATTGCTTTCGATAATCTTTACCATACCGCTCCAGCCAGGATGCGCTAACACTAACTCCAGTAAATATTGTTCATAAAGAGTCTCGTCACCTACTATTTTTTCTAAACATATTTTAATGACATGATCTGAGGTCTCTGATAATAGAGCATGCACTAATGGCTCGTTTAATGGATATAGAGGTAAGAAGCTATTGTTTGAAATACGTAAAATACAGTCCCAGAAGCATTCATTGTCTTTAGGTAAAACCCATGAACTAATGCCTTGGTCAAGAAAATTACTTAGTAAACGAAATAAAATTGGGTGAGCCATTGAATTAAGATCAACTTCAATTTGAGTCAGCCATGTATTACGAATACCTTGATGGACTAGTGAAGGTGGGGGGTAGTGGCTGCTAGTATTTTGCACGAAAAGGGTTTCTCGGAGTTTGTCCTGTTCTAGTTGATTAACTCCGGAATGTTCGATTGCCCAATCAATAGCACTTTGCCTGATTCGACCTTGTTGATACATTTTTTGATAGTCTTCCAAGGGCAAATAGCTACGTGCCCCAAATATCTTAGCTGCAATAGCAATACCTTCATGAAATGGATGTTCCTGAACGGCATGCAGTGTATTGTGGTGAATAAAATCTTTAATCGGACCTTGGCTAGGAAGCCAATGTGCTATATGTTCAAGACTGCTATCTAGGTTAAATGAGTGATTTTTTACCATATCGATAGAATATTTAGAGGTGGGTTTGATAATATCGCGATAATCCATGTTATTTTTCATTGTTGGAATAGATATTAAAAAGTAAGTGACTTATCAAAAATGTTTATTTAGAGTAGGGTTATAGTGTAATTTATGCATAAAGTACGCCAGAATACTGCTTTTAACGATAATTTCTTTTCGATAGGGTATGATTTTTTATAACGTATTAATAAATAGATATAAATTAGCATTGAGTATGGTTGACTAAATTATTCGGCAGTAC
>CAIOLR010000010.1 GCA_903859135.1 uncultured bacterium
AGGTGGCGCTGCTGCCCGGTTGTTGCTCTTCTGCCCACGACAGCGCGTCAATTTGTTCTCTCGTCATTTTATCGGGATAAACAATTTTAAAAATAATGATTAGATTACCGGTTTTTTTATTTTTATCTCCGAATGTTTGTTTTTTTGCCATGATTTCTGTGTTAGTTTCTTGTAGTTAATCTGCCCTACGATACACCTTGCAATTTTAATTTTCCTTGCTTGTCTACTTCCAGTAGTTTAACCTTCACTATGTCACCTACGTTCAGTACACCATCCATGGTTTCGAAACGTTTCCAATCGATTTCTGAAATGTGTAATAAGCCATCTTTACCAGGCATAATCTCAACAAAAGCACCAAAAGGCATGATTGTTTTTACTTTACCTTCATATACTTCGCCAATTTCTGGTTTTGATGCAATGGCTTTGATACGTGTAAGGGCTTTATCAATCGCTTCTTTGTTATCGGCGAAAATTTGGACAATACCTTGGTTGTCTTTTTCCTCAATAGCGATTGTTGCGCCTGTTTCGCGTTGCATTTCTTGAATGATTTTACCACCAGGTCCTATAATGGCACCGATAAATTCTTTGTCAATTTTTAAGGTAACAATACGAGGAGCATGTGGTTTGAAATCTTCGCGAGGCTCGGTTATGGTTTTCTTCATCTCGTTTAGAATATGCAAGCGAGCTTCATTTGCTTGTTCGAGTGCTTTGGTTAACACTTCCCATTTCAAGCCATGTATTTTTAAGTCCATTTGGCAGGCTACAATACCTTTTTCGGTACCAGTAACTTTAAAATCCATATCTCCTAAATGATCCTCATCACCTAGGATATCACTTAAAATAGCGTACTTTCCTGTGGTCTCATCGGTGATTAAACCCATGGCAATACCTGAAACGGGGGATTTTATTTTGATACCAGCATCCATCAGCGCCAGCGTGCCTGCACAAACGGTTGCCATTGAAGATGAACCATTTGATTCTAGAATATCCGAAACAATACGAATGGTATATGGATTTTCATCACCAGGCAAAACCTTTTTCAAAGAGCGCATGGCTAAATTACCATGTCCTACTTCACGACGACCTACACCACGATTTGGGCGAACTTCGCCTGTTGAGAAACCTGGAAAATTATAGTGCAATAAAAATTTTTGATGCCCATTGATAAAAGCTCCATCAATCAACTGTTCGTCTGATTTTGCACCCAGGGTCACTGTTGTTAAAGACTGTGTTTCGCCACGTGTAAATATGGCCGAACCATGTGCTGCTGGTAAGTAGCCCACTTCGCTCCATATGGGTCGAACGGTGCGTGAATCGCGTCCATCCAAACGGATTCCTTCGTTTAGGACTAAATTGCGTATCGCATCGTATTGTACATCATGGAAATATTTTTTGGCTAGGAACAGGGTATCTGCATCTACATTCTCACCTAAAGAAAGAATAAATTCTTCTTGAATTTGAGCAAATCGCTCAGTGCGTTCATGCTTAGCTGATCCTGACTTCGCAACGGTGTAAACTTTGTCGTAGGTGTTTGCAAAAACTTGGTCTTTTAGTTCAAGGTTGCTAATCTCATGACTGTATGCACGTTTAGTTGTTTTGCCAACCAGTTCGGTAAGTTCTTTTTGTGCTTGTACTTGGATAACGATTGCTTGATGTGCAAATTCAATGGCTTCAACCATTTCTTTTTCAGAAATTTCGTTGGCTTCGCCTTCTACCATGATGATATCAGATTCGGTACCCGCTACTAAAAATTCTAAGGAAGCGCGCTCTAAGTCGCTCATGTATGGGTTGATAACTAGCTGTCCATCAATTTTAGCAACACGCACTTCAGAAATTGGTCCATTGAAAGGAATATCTGAAACGGCAATGGCTGCTGATGCTGCTAATCCTGCCAAACAATCAGGCATGATGTTTTTGTCAGCAGAGATCAATGATATCATGACTTGTGTGTCTGAGTGATAATCCTCAGGAAACATGGGGCGTAAAGCGCGATCAACCAATCGGGATATGAGCACTTCATAATCGGTTAGCCTTGCTTCACGACGTAGAAAACCACCTGGAATACGACCCGTGGCTGCGTATTTTTCCTGATAGTCTACCGAAAGTGGTAAAAAATCTGTTCCTGGTTTAGCTCCGATAGATGAAACTACTGTTGCCAGCAGCATGGTGTCTCCCATTCTTACGACAACAGAGCCATCGGCTTGCTTAGCCAATTTTCCAGTTTCAATTTCGATCATACGACCATCGCCAAGATCAAATGTTTTTTTGATTACGTTATAACTCATTGATTTTTGTTTATGCTGCACTTTGCCTCTTTAGAGTACAGCGTGTGATTTTACGTTTTGTTCTATAAAATAAAAGCCATCCTCTGTGAGATGGCTTTATTGGTATATCGTTTAAGATTATTTGATAATATCTCTTAGTTCGAGTGCCTTAATGATTGCGCGATACCTGTTGATGTCTTTATTGTATAAATAAGCCAACAGCGCTCGGCGTTTACCCACTAGTTTTTGAAGAGATAGCTGAGTGGAAAAATCTTTTCTGTTTTTTTTCAAGTGTTCTGTCAGATGGGCTATGCGGGCAGAAAATAGCGCTACTTGGCCTTCGGTTGAACCTGTATCTGTTGGTCCTTTGCCATGCTTGGCAAAAATGTTCGTTTTGAATTCGTTACTTAAATACATTACGTAAATAATATTAAAGTGATTGATAAATTTCAATAATTGTTGCAAATATAGCCAATGCGTTTGTTAATACAAAGTGTCGATGGAAATAGTGATATTCGCCAAATGGATAAACAAGCTCCCTTCAGCATTTTTAGTAGCGAATTCAAGGTCAGGCCCGATGATATTGACATGTTTAATCATGTACACAATAGTACATACTTTGATTATGTGCTTGCTGCTCGGTACGATCAGATGGAGCGTTGTTATGGTATGTCTTTGGAAGAGTTTTTGAAACAAGGGTATGGTTGGGTGGTTCGTACGGCATTTGTAGACTATAAGCGATCGCTTGGTTTGGGTGATGAGTTCGTGGTATCAACGGGCATCGAGTCTATCAATCCCAAAGGGTGCCGCGTCAAGTTTGAGATCAGAAATAAAAAGACTAATAAAGTTGTTTGTGATGGTTGGTTTGACTATGTGATGATTGATATCCAATCGGGGAAAAGTGTAAAGGTGTCGGATGAGATGATTGAAAGGTATTCCATCTAATTAAAAGCAATCAAGGTATAACCTAAGAGCATGTTTGAAATTTATCAAACCAAGTACGAATTGCTCGACTTTGCTGCTCCTGATACCTTGCTCAATTCTTTTATTGGTGATCCAGAGTCCGAGAGCGCATGTTCAATTCGCCAATGCAACTTGTTAGTTCAAAGATGAGAAGAAAACATGTTTAGGATCAGCAAAGAAAAAATCAGCTTGTAATTTTTTAGCAATAATCTGATTTTCAGTAAACTCAGTGCCATTATCTGCAGTTATAGAGTGAATATTTTTCTTAAATGGTATTAGTATATTGATTACACATGGAGCCAAACCAAGTAGGGTGTCTTGTTAAATTATAAAAAAAAGGCTCAAGCAAATAAAATTTGGTTGGCCTTTTTTCATTTTAGGAGTCTTTGCGGGGGAATTTTACTCACAAGCTATCCACAGGGTGG
>CAIOLR010000011.1 GCA_903859135.1 uncultured bacterium
AAACTCGATAGGAAGCAGGCTTTCTAATCGAGCCTGTCTTGATGCTTCAATCGCTAAATATTGATCTTTCTTTTTTTTTTATTTCACTCACAATTTAAAAATTATTGCTTCACGCAATCTTCAAATCCTGAGTTGCCACCTTTAAACTGAGGTTCAAAATAAAACTTATGAAATTGCCATTGGCCTTTTGCATTTTTACTAAATTGTGAAATGCCTGTTCCAAAATCATGTGTCGATTGATCCTCAAGAGCAAAATACATGGCGGCACTGAAGCCATTCGCTGCCATATGGCCTGGATATTTCCCAAAACCTGGCACCTCAAGTAAAAAATCATAACTTCCATACTGGGCCTGGCTATATTCTTTTTTTAATTTTAATGTGACTTTGCCTTTGTATTCACCTTCGTGTGCGTCAAACCCTTTACATGCATATACGCCTGTAAAATCAGGGCCTGTAAAAGGTGGAGTTTTATTGGCAGCAAAGGCTGATGAAATCATGAATGAAAGAATAAGGCTTAAAACAAAACGCATACAGCTCTCCTTTTTTATAGTGTAGGCAAGAATCTAAATCTCAAAGAATCTAATTGACAATTCTTTAAAATTTCATCTAATCGATCTAATGCAATTTTTTTAGGTTGATGGATATTTTCAGCCAAAATGAGTTCATTCTTCATAGAATGCTCCCAACCTACCAGCTCAGTGACTGTCACTTTGTAACCCATACCCTCTAATAGTAGACATCTTAATACATTCGTCATATGACTTCCAAATTCTCTGGTATGAATGGGGTGTCGCCACAACTCAGACAGTGTGATTTTTAGCGCATCTTTTTTTTCCATTCTTAAAGTTTTAGCAACTTCTGCCTGACAACAAGGGATGACTGCAATAAATTGTGCTTCCTTTTTAAGCCCAAACAGAATCGCATCATCAGTCGCAGTATCACAAGCATGAAGCGCTGTGACCATATCTATCTTATTGGGAATATTTTGATTTTCCAGCGCATGTTGAATATTAGATGCAAAAAAATGCATGCGATCAAATTTTAAAGTTTGAGCCAAATGTCTTGCCTTCTCAATCAGATCAGATCTATGCTCGATCGCATAAAGTTCTCCGCCTTTATCTTTTAAAAAAAGATCATATAAGATAAAGCCTAAGTAAGACTTTCCAGCCCCGTGATCAACGAGTGTAAATTGAGGGTTAGACGCTAATGCCTTTTCTAAGCAAGGCTCAATCAATTGATAAAGGTGATAAACCTGTTTGAGTTTGCGCTTTGAGTCCTGGTTCATTCTGCCGTCGCGCGTCAAGATATGAAGTGACTTCAATAATTCAATCGATTGATTAGGTTTAATGTCTTTTAAATCTTCCATAACTTCATCAGTTTAACGTATGCGTGATCACTTATGACAGAGTAAAATGTTATTGAATTAACGAAAGACGGATTATGAGTATTCAATGGTTTCCAGGGCACATGGTTGCAGCTCAAAAAAAAGCTGCCGAAACCATGGAATTTACCGATGTGGTGATCGAAGTATTAGATGCGAGGATTCCTGGTGCGTCACAGAACCCAATGATTAAAGAGCTTGGTGCCGCTCGCCAAAGAGGCCATCTTAAAATTCTTAATAAATCTGATTTAGCAGACCCAAATATTACCGATCAATGGATCCAGTACTTCAACAAAATACCACAAACAAAAGCGATTGCTATTTCATGCAAAAAAGTGAATGAGCCAAAAAAAATTCTTACACTTTGTAAAACATTGGCGCCTCATCGCGGTGATACATTAAAACCACTTCGTATGATGATTATGGGTGTCCCTAATGTAGGTAAATCAACCCTCATGAATGCTATTCTTAATCGAAGAATCGCTAAAGTCGGTGATGAACCTGCTATCACTAAACAACAACAGCGTCATCAAATTAACGATCACATGATTCTTATCGATACACCCGGCATGATGTGGCCAAAAATTCGCTATTCCTCTGATGGTGATTTATTAGCAGCGAATAACAACATAGGTAAGAATGCTTACTTCGATGAAGAAGTAGCAGAAAAATTAGGTAGCATTCTTATAGAACATTATCCAGCCCTTATAAATGCACGTTATAAATTAGAAAATTTAAACATAGATGGGATTGCGCTTTTAGAGTCGATTGCGAAGAAAAAAGGGTTTCCACTTAAAAATCACGGTGTCGATATGGAAAGAGCAGCTATTACATTATTGAATGATTATCGACAGGGTTTGTTAGGTCGTATCAGTCTAGAAACACCCGAGTCTCGAATGCTAATGATGAGTCATCAAACTGAAGCTATTGAAGAAGAAAAACCGCCTGAAAATTTAGAAACGTAAAAAATTTAACGTTTCAATATGTGGCGCCCTCGACACGAATCGAACGTGTGACCCTCCCCTTAGGAGGGGGATGCTCTAT
>CAIOLR010000012.1 GCA_903859135.1 uncultured bacterium
AATAAAACTTTTACTCCAAATGGTTTTGCAACTGCTATAGAAAAAGCTGCGCGAGGTTATTAATGATATTCAAGAATGGTGATGGACAATCCAATACTCAACGTATCAATCAGACTGATGTAAAAACAACATTAGGCTGGCTTGAGCATATGGTTGATCTTGATTTAATAGACAATTTAGCTAATGCTGATGAACATAGTTTAGGAAAATTAGAATTAACCGTGGATTCTAATAAAATATCTCCTGATCAATTGATGGCTGAGCTAACACAATGGTGTAATAGTCAAGAAATTAAAGCAAGAGAATATATAAAAAATTCAGGATCAATAATTTATTTCAGAACTCCTATTAACGGCAATCCTGCTAATGGATATGTACAAACTGATTTTAGTTTTGTAGCACCTCCCGAAACTCACAATGAATCAGATGTAAATTTTTTATCTAGACTTCGTAATCGCATAGTCAATCAAGGCATGCTAAAGCTAATTGAATCTGACGAAGTTAAAGTTAACGGTGGCAGAGCAAAAGGAATTGATCATATTGAAGATTTAGTTTTCCGTAAGGGAACCAGTGGCATTAAAGATGCTATACGACACATACAACACCTTCGTGATGACACTCCAAATAGTGCTACAGTCAAATGGGATGGCAAGCCAGCTATTGTATTTGGCAGAGATTCAGATGGAGCGTTCATACTTACAGATGTTAGCGGATTTAATGCTACGGGATATAACGGATTGTTTAAAAGTTCAGATGATATATCAGAACAACTGGCAGAACGTGATGCAAATTCAGACGCAAGAGGAAAATCAGCTAATCGCACTGCTGATCTCGCGCCCGTGTACGACATATTATGGCCTATGTTAGAGAAAGCTGTACCACAAAACTTCAAAGGTTACATACAAGGCGATTTACTTTATTCTGAAACACCTCCTGAAGAAGCAGGCTCGTTAGTTTTTAAGCCAAATACTATAGAATATAAGATTCCAGCTGCTTCTAAGCTAGGAGAAGAAATTGCCGATAGTCAGGTAGGTATTGCTATTCATACATACTACAAAGAACATCGTGCCGCAAAGCAACCTATCGGCAAAGTAAAGCTCAAGCCAGTATCCGGGCTGTTATTGATAGAGCCTATTAAGCCAAAAGAAAATATTAAACCAAGTGATTCAAGTTTAATCAAAGAACTAAAGAGTTTATTGAAAGAACATGGCAATGATATTGATTCATTGTTTAATCCAGCTGAGCTTAGGCAACTTCAGATCAGTGATTTTCCAAGATTATGTATAGATTACGTCAATAGCGTAGTCAATGAAGATATTGAAAGTGATTTTAATATTGATACGTTGATTCCTGGGTTTGGCAGCTGGTTACAAGATAATGTTACTCCGCGCAAATACAGAAATATAGTGGAATACTTGCAAAGTCCACGATCTAATATGGATGGCATAAGCGCAGCCTTCGCTGCCTTCACACTAATTCATAAAATTAAGCTTGATTTGCTACAGCAATTAGACCGACAGAATCCCGGGCAAGAGGGATGGGTAATTGCTACACCCGGTGGAATTACTAAATTTGTTAATAGGTTTGATTTTACCAGAAATAATCGACAAAATAACTTATAAATTTAGACCAAGAATGCTGTTTTTTTGTTACTTAACTAAATAGATGTAGGACCTCAGAGTCCATCAACTAGGAGATTTAAAATGGCATCAATTCCATTAGTATCAGGTGGTTCACAACCAGTATTCGC
>CAIOLR010000013.1 GCA_903859135.1 uncultured bacterium
ACTCGGCATGCCATCTTCATTGACAGGCCATTTAATACCTTTAGGACGCAACGCTCTTGCTGCTCTAAGGACATCAATCATATCCCAACGAGAATTGCCATGTTGCCATTCGCGAGCATATGGATCGTAAAAATTACGGTACAAACAATTCCGAGTAACTTCATCATCAAATCGAAGATTGTTGTAACCCAAAGTACAAGTTTTTGGCAAAGAAAGTTGCTGATGTATCTGAGCTATAAATTTGGCTTCACTAACACCTTTTTCCTCGGCTAACTGAGGAGTAATACCTGTTATTAAACACGCATCAGGTTGTGGAAGATAGTCTGAGGTTGGCTTACAATAAATAACCAAAGGTTCATCGATTATATTGAAATCTTCATCTGTACGTAGCCCTGCAAATTGCACAGGCCTATCTCTCTGAGGATCAGTGCCAAAAGTTTCATAATCATGCCAATAAAAAGTTTGCATGAAGATAAATCAATTACAATAAAACTGCTAAGTCACTAGCCTTCATTTAATTGTGCCGCTGCCTCCAATTTTTTTCTTTTGTCACATTTTTCTACACAAACACATTCTGCCTTGCTCATGCCACCACCACATGAACCTTTAATTGCCCGTCTGCCAAAAATCACACCTATCGCCATAATTGTAATAACAATTAACATCACAACAAATGTTACTAAAAAATAAGTCATGGTATTACACCCAAAAGTTAGTATAGGTTAATGAATAATTACCTTTAACATCATTACCCCCAAATAAAAAAACGAGGAAAGTACTAGCCAAACCTCGCTTTCTTCAAATCATTCACTTTTCCAAAATATTCTGAAAAAATGAAGTCAATTCTTCAATTAACCACCAAAATCATCCAACATAATATTCTCTGGTTCTACACCATTATTCAATAACATGTTAATAACTGAAGTATTCATAATTGGAGGTCCACACATGTAAAACTCACAGTCTTCTGGCGCTGGATGTTTTTTAATAAACTCTTCATAAAGAATATTATGAATAAATCCTTTATAACCATCCCAATTATCATCCGGCAATGGATCAGATAAAGCAACATGCCATTCGAAATTTTCATTTTCTCTAGCCAACATATCAAAATCTTCTACATAGAACATTTCGCGTTTACTACGAGCACCATACCAGAAAGTTATTTTACGTTTTGACTTAAGCCTTCTTAATAGATCGAAAATATGCGAACGCATAGGAGCCATACCCGCACCACCACCAACAAAAACCATTTCAGCTTCAGTGTCCTTAGCGTAAAACTCCCCGTATGGGCCTGAAATAGTACATTTATCACCTGGTTTTAGATCAAAAATATAAGATGACATAATTCCGGGAGGAACACTATCAGGAGCACCTGGCGGAGGTGTTGCTATACGTACGTTCAGCATAATCTCTTTTTCTTCAGGATAACTTGCCATCGAATAAGCACGTAATGCCGGTTCTTTTACTTCAGAAACGTAACGCCATAAATTGAATTTATCCCAGTCTTCACGGAACTTCTCTTGAACTTGGAAATCTTTGTATTTTGCAATATGTGGAGGACATTCAATTTGAATATAACCACCTGCCCGATAGTTAATTTCTTCTCCAGCAGGTAACTGCAGAACAAGTTCTTTAATAAAAGTTGCAACGTTATCATTCGACTTAACGGTACATTCCCATTTTTTTACACCAAAGACGTCGTCTTCGACTTCAATACTCATGTTATGTTTCACTGACACTTGACAT
>CAIOLR010000014.1 GCA_903859135.1 uncultured bacterium
AAGAAAATGCTCGATTAAAAAATGAGCTAAAATCTTCTTTTTTAATTGATAGTGCTGAAAAGCACATAGTTCGGGATTCGATTCGAAAACAACAATATATATACATTGTGGCTCGTGTCGTAAACAATTCCATTCACCAACAAAATAATTATTTAATTATTAATCGTGGTAGTAAACACGGCATACGAAAAGGCATGGGCGTTACTGGGCCAGATGGCATTGTTGGAATAGTAAGAGACGTTACTGAAAATTTTGCTCGAGTTCAATCCGTGCTACACTCTGAAAGCAGGTTTAGTGCTAGTGTTGATGGTGGCATCGGATCGCTCGTATGGGATGAAGGAAGCTTGAATTCAAAAATTGCTATTTTGAAGGACATCCCCAGCCATGTAAAAGTAAAACCAAATGATCCAGTGACTACGTCTGGATACTCCCTGTTTCCAATAGGTATCCCAATAGGCCACGTTAAACGTGTTGGCCTTAAAGGAGGCAATAGTTTTTTAGATATTGAAGTTGTGCTATCCACCGATTTTTCAAGCCTCCAATACGTGTATGTAATCAACAACGTGCTTGCTAGAGAACAGCAAGCAATAGAATCTCAGACTCAAACTCCATAAAATGAGTAATATATTTATTCTGAATCTGGCTCGCTTTGCTATATTAATTTTAATACAAGTATTTCTGTTGCAAAATGTTGGGTACTATAATTTATCGACCCCATTCCTGTATATTTTAATTATCTTATTATTACCAATAAAAATCCCCCATTGGCTACTATTTGTATCATCATTTGCTTCGGGATTGATTATCGATATTTTTTACGATACACTGGGACTTCATGCCACCGCTTGTACAGTAATGGCCCTTGCTAGAATCGTATTTATAAGCGTAACGCTGCAGCAAGAGAAGTATGAAAATAATCAAACCCCTAGTTTAGGTGCTATGGGGTTTAGATGGTTCTTTTTTTATACTGCAACGCTTACCTTTTTTCATCACACTGTACTATTTTTGTTTGAAACATTTCGATTTTCCGATCTGCTATACACCTTATTGCGAACGGTGTCTAGCTCTATATTTACAATCGTTTTAATATTCA
This sequence comes from uncultured bacterium, assembly GCA_903859135.1. Classification (GTDB taxonomy): domain Bacteria; phylum Bacteroidota; class Bacteroidia; order Sphingobacteriales; family Sphingobacteriaceae; genus Daejeonella. The sequence goes on from CAIOLR010000014.1 coordinate 1,094, forward strand.
TTTACGAGTATATCTTTTTCCATAAAAAAGTACGCTAAATAAACCTTGAACTCACGTAATGAACCATTTTTTTGAAAGAAAGTTTGTTGTACAAGGAATATTTATTGTCATTTCGCTTATTCTCTTAAGCCGACTTTTTTATATTCAAGTCATTACCAATAAATATGTTTTATCAGCACACAACAATGTTTTACGCAAATTAATTATTTATCCAGCAAGAGGTACAATACTCGATCGCAAAGAAAAAGCATTGGTGCAAAATGAGCCTGTGTACGACCTGATGGTTATTCCAAACAAGGTGAGGCCTTTCGATACGCTAGAATTTTGCAATCTGATAGAAATGAACCGAGAAGGCTTCAATAAGCGATTCACAAAAGCTAAAAAATACTCTCCTTATAAGGCCTCTCTCTTTGAGAAACAACTATCTGTTCAGATTTACGCTTCTTTTCAAGAAAAGCTTTTTGAATTTCCTGGTTTTTTTGTACAAAACAGAACTATAAGAAGTTACCCAGATAGCATAGCTGCCCAATTTTTAGGCTATGTAGGAGAAGTAAATAACAGAACAATTACACAGTCCAATGGTTTCTATCACCAAGGAGATTATATTGGAATTAGCGGTGTCGAGAAATCCTATGAGACCCTCCTACGGGGACATCGTGGTGTGCAGAATATTATGGTTGATGCCTTGGGCAGACCAAAGGGTAATTTCGCCAATGGAAAGTATGATACCATCGCCGTTTCTGGAAAGAGGTTGATCTCATCATTAGACAAAGACTTGCAAAAGTTTGGCGAGAAATTGATGCAGAATAAAAGTGGTAGCGTTGTGGCTATTGAACCATCTTCTGGTGAAATTCTCGCTTTTGTAAGTAGCCCCACATATGACCCTAATTTAATGGTAGGCCGAAAACGAGGGTATAACTATACCAAATTTCTAAGCAATCCATATAAACCGATGTTTATCCGCCCCATTCAAGCAGAATATCCACCAGGCTCTGTTTTTAAGGTAATCAATGCGCTGGTGGCTCAACAATTAAGATCCATTGACTCAAATACGGTATTCAATTGCTCAGGAGGCTATTATTATGGGCCCAATGGCTCTAAAAAGATGGGCTGTACCCACAAGCACGGTGCATTAAACCTCAGGCAGGCTATCGCACAATCGTGCAACACCTACTTTGGATACACGTACAATAGAATGATAGACCACGCTGGAATGCGTCCAGTGAATGCATACCAACATTGGTGGAAGGAAGTAAGCGAATTTGGAATTGGTAGCAAACTAGATATCGACCTTCCTAATGAACGTAAAGGGCGATTACCTACAGGTGATCTTTATACCAAGCGTTGGGGTAGTGATAAGTGGGGGTCTGGCTTCAATATATCTTTATCAATTGGGCAAGGTGAGCTCGGTATAACCCCGCTACAAATGGCTAATGTGATGGCCATTGTTGCCAACCGTGGTTTTTTTTACAAACCCCATCTGATCAAGGCCATTGGCGAAAAGCATGTTGTAAAAGAGGAATACACCAAAAAAAATAATGTGAGTATAGATCCCAGGTATTTCAATATCGTGATAGAAGGCATGGATGACGTCGTGAACTCGCCTGGGGGGACGGCTATTTATTCAAAAATACCTGGTATCGACATGTGTGGCAAAACAGGTACCGTAGAAAATTCACAAGGCAAGGACCATTCTGTATTTTTTGCTTTTGCACCACGTATAAATCCTAAAATTGCCATTGTTGTCGTTGTAGAAAATGCTGGTTTTGGGGCTACATGGTCGGCCCCTATTGCCAGTTTAATGGTCGAAAAATATTTAAAAAACACAATTTCTCGCCCACAAAGCTATATAGACCGTTTATTACTCGCAAATTTATTACCCCCTATCCGTACAAAAGCTAGCACTAGTGAACCCAAAAAATCAGAGAATATGAAAAGTAGCAGTCTTATACCCCCAAAAAGCACTGTGAATATTCAGAAAAAACAAAATGAAACTATAAAGAAGGCCGATACTCAACCTGTTAAACCAAATGAATAATAATCAACCCAGACCTTTCTTTAGTGTAGATTGGACGATGATAGCCATATTCATCGCGTTATGCCTTTTTGGCTGGCTCAACATTCATGCTTCTGTTTATAACCCAGAGAAGCCTGGTATCTTCAACCTAAGCACCCACTACGGAAAGCAATTTTTTTTTATTATCACAGCCTTCATTCTAGGGATTGCTATTTTGTTATTGGATGGACAGTTTCTCAATGCCATCTCTCCCATTGTTTATGGCATGACCATGTTTTTACTCGTACTGGTTCCTTTCATTGGAAAAAGTGTAGCCGGAAACCAAGCATGGATAGCTATAGGTCCATTTACACTACAACCCTCCGAGTTTGCAAAATTCCCAACATGCTTACTCCTTGCCCAGTATCTGAGTATGGATCAGGTGAAAATACAAGATCTTAAAACAAAAGTAATCGCGGGTATTATCATTTTTATACCCATAGTACTAGTTATGCTTCAGCCCGATACAGGTTCTGCACTTACATTCACATCGCTCATTATTGTTCTTTTTAGAGAGGGGCTCTCTGGATACTTCCTCTTTCTTGAAGGCCTGTTGATTGTTTTATTTATACTGACCTTACTCTATGGCAAACTAATCCTAACGGTTATATTGGCCTTATTGAGTGCCTTATTAGCGTATGTCAATCGTAAGAATAAAAAATTTGCCGCTACATTAGTGGTTACCTCACTTATTTCAATAGGATTCGTTTTTTCTGTTGATTTTGCATACAACAATATATTAAAGGCACACCAAAGAGATCGTATCAACGTGATTCTAGGAAAAGTGAATGATCCAAGAGGCGAAGAATACAATCTAAATCAATCGAAAATTGCCATTGGATCTGGTGGCATGTGGGGGAAAGGGTACCTGCAAGGAACTCAAACCAAATACGACTTCGTACCAGAACAAAGTACCGACTTTATATTTTGTACTGTTGGTGAGGAATGGGGATTTGCTGGCTGTTTTGTTGTTATTGGTCTATACCTCTCTCTATTGTTACGCATCATCAACATTGCTGAACGACAACGGTCTTCCTTTAGACGGATTTATGGCTATGGGGTTGCCTCCATCATTTTTTTTCATTTTTTTATCAACATTGGCATGACCATTGGGTTGGTTCCCGTGATTGGGATACCTTTACCATTTATGAGTTATGGTGGATCATCCCTTTGGAGCTTCACTATCCTACTATTTATCCTTATCAAATTAGACTCAAACCGCATAGGGACTACCTAGCGTTATAGCAGAAGATTTCATTACCCCTACGGCAAATTGTCAAAATTTATTTCTCAGTATTTCGTAAAATTTATCAACAGAGGCTTGCTTATCAACCCAATTATTTTTTTTCGAATAATTGACTTTCAGAAAACGTTCAGCTGCTTCAAAATCATCAAACTTATTGAGCTGTTCCATGGCTTCACCGTATGCTAAACTATAACCACCAAACAGATCTTTAATAAATAAGAGTTTATCATTTAAACTGATCAATGCTTTCAAATCTTTCCCAGGATGTTTCCTACTTGTAGTAGTACGCTTGTGTACATCGTTAATGGTTTGTTTTTTGTTGGTCAAGGTATCTGTACGATCTGTCACAGCACGATCTTTTGACAACACGTCTCTCGAATGTTTCACTACATCATTTGCCTTTGTTGAAAATGTAGCATGTGAGGACTCCCCCTTCTCCATTTTTTGATCGATCACTTGCTTCTCAGCGTGTGTAAGAGGACGATCATAGAGCTCCTCCAAGCCTTTTTTAGCAAAATCGAAACTGATTACTTTTTCATATGTATAATTTGTTTTTTCGTTATTGTTTGTCTTTTTATGGAACTCAAGAGTTCCTTCACTAAGGTTTTCATCAGCCATGAAGCTAGCATGAGCGGAATTTTTCGTGATTTCTTGTTTCTCATTGCACTCAAGAGCCGCTTCGCTAAAGTTTTTCACGATCATTTGTTTTTCAGGGTGTTCAAGATATCGCTCCACTAAGTTTTTCATTGGGTTTTGTGAGCGGTCGCTCATAGTGGTTTTATCTACTAAATCCTGTTTCCAGTTTTTAAATTCTATATGACTCTCGGGCACGTCAATAGATTCTTTATCTAACTGTTGATGTTGATCTGGACGTTGTGGATGCTTACTTGTACTCGCTTCTAGTGATTTCTGTTTCTGATCCTGCCCTTTGGTGGTTATATGATCTGAACTCTTCACAAGTCTTTGGAGGATAGCAATATAATCGGCAAGAAAGGTGGCATTGGCCATAAATAACTCCATCTCTAACTCGTTGACATCTTCTAAATTTTTCGATAGATATTCGTATTGGTCAGCAATATCGGTTATGATGCTCCCTATTTTATTGATGATCTCTTTATTACTAACCATTAGGCTTCTCTTTAATCCCATAAAATATCTAATTGATCCCAAAGTTAACCAAACATCCTAAAAGAAGAATGCCTTTTAGCACTTGTCTTTGGTATCCATGAAGATGGTAACAGGTCCGTCATTCACTAAGCTCACTTTCATATCTGCACCGAACTTTCCAGTTTTGGGCTTTTTTCCTGTGTATCTTTCCAAGCGTTGGATCATTCGTTCGTACAGCGGGATGGCTTTTTCTGGTCTGGCAGCACGCGTAAATCCAGGTCGATTTCCTTTTTGGGTTTGAGCAAATAACGTAAACTGCGAGACTAACAAAATCTCTCCATTGATATCGGCAAGTGACTTGTTCATTAAATGACTGTCATCCTTAAATACCCGCATATTGGCTATCTTTTTCGCCAGCCATTCAGCATCTTCTTCGGTATCGGCATCTTCAATCCCAAGTAAAACCAAAAACCCACTTGTAATCTGACCAACAAGATGACCATCAACCGCTACAGAAGCTTCAGAAACACGTTGAATAACTACTCTCATTTTAGCCTCTCGTTTCATTTCCGTGATAAATACTCAAATAACTCTCGTATCGCGATGGTTCCATAATGCCCTGCTGAAGGGCTTCTAAAACAGCGCAGCCAGGTTCATGGATATGTCGACAATTATGAAACTTACACTGATTCATTCGTTGCCTTATTTCGGGGAAAAAATGACCTAATTCTTGTTTCTCGATATCAATCACTCCCAACTCACGAATACCAGGAGTGTCGATTAGATATCCACCAAAGGGCAAAGGAAACATTTCGGCAAAAGTAGTGGTATGCTTTCCTTTATCACTCCAATCGGAAATATAACCTGTTCGGAGGCCAAAACCTGGTAGCAACACATTAATCAATGTTGATTTCCCAACACCAGAATGCCCTGTAATCAATGTCGTCCTATTTTTCAATAGATCTTGTATTTTATTGATATGCGTTCCTTTTATTGCCGAAGTGCTATAACAAGGATAACCTATACGCTGATAGATTGCTTGATAGGCTGCTAATATTTCCAAACCGTCCTCACTATATAAATCCAGTTTATTGAACACCAATACAGCAGGAATATTGTAGGCTTCTGCGGTCACCAAAAACCGATCGATAAAACCTAATGAGGTTCGTGGAGATGCCAGTGTAACAATTAAAAAGGCCTGATCTAAGTTAGCAGCAATGATTTGTGCCTGCTTCGATAAATTGATGGACCTTCGTATGAGATAGTTTTTACGCGGATAGATAGCCGTAATAAGACCTGTATCTTGATCAGCCTCCAACTCGACATTCACCTGATCGCCCACCGCCACTGGATTCGTGGTTTTGATAGCCGATATACGAAACTTTCCCTTCATCCGGCAGCGGACTATTCGCTTGTCATCGCTTAAGACATCATACCAGCTTCCAGTTGATTTTATAATTAATCCATTCATTGCAGACTATAAAGGTAAAAATTTGGAACTTCAGAAAGGAATGAAATTTCTAATTTAAAAGCACACATAATCTTGTCGACC
>CAIOLR010000015.1 GCA_903859135.1 uncultured bacterium
ACTGAAGAGCCAGACGTGAAAAACTCTGTTTGACTAGCGTCATAGATTCTGCGTTTCTCAGGATCGCTGAGAACTTCGTATGCCAGCGTAATAGCAATTTGTTTCTGTTGCGCTTCCTCAGGATTATTCTGATTTCTATCAGGATGGTATTTGAGACTCATCTGCCGGAATGCTTTTCGTATGGTTGCCTGGTTTGCTTTTCGTGAGACACCCAGCACAGCATAGTAGTTTGTTTGTTGGTCAGGAACATTTTCCGCAGGCGGAGCATTTGTTCCCTTCTCTTCAGCCATAATCCGTCTCCATCTCATAACCTGCTCTTTAGTAATAAAAGGATGAAACACTAATGTATTACTAAAACCAGTAATACTGGCAATTCCTTCTTTTAGTAATCTTCTATCAACGCGATTCTTTTCACTTTTACTAAGTCTGTAATATTCACTTTGTGTTTTTTCAAACTCAGTAGGTTTAGAACTACTTTGTCCCATTTATTTTCTACCGCGATTTTATTAATAGTAATAAGGCACCAAGGGCCAATAAACTAACGCAGGCAACGGCCACTGATCCACGCTTTTGGAATTCTTCTTCAATAGGCCCATAATTACCTAATCCACCAAAAGAAGCATCCCAATTCATATACGAATTCTCTTGAAATTTGAGTTTACATTTTTCTATTTCATTTTGCATCAGTACATGATTTGTCTTGGGATTTATAGCTTTATTTCTTGAATCAAACCACTGTTTTAAACCTTCGGGTTTAAATAAATGCCTGTTCCCATATTGCTCTCGTTCAAGCACAATAACATTTTCATGCTTTTTAAAAGGCTCAAGGTCAAAAATATCATCTTCAATATCCGTTCGGATAACCCAGCAGTCTCCAATATTTTTCGCTCTAGCAATTGTTGGTTTTGGTCGTTTTTTTATTTCGCATGTTGGAAAATGATGAAGGAAATTCCGTTCTATTGGCAAATATCGGCCAACATTGTTGTCAGTATCCGCAATATGACGGACAAATACTACAAATAAACGTAAAATATCTCTTGCCGATGCTTGCCAATATGGCAATAGACTACATACTAAACTTGTTGGCGGAGTATCTGTAGTTATAAATATTTCTTCAAAAAAATCTTTTTCTTGAGGATATTGATTAAAGTATTGTTTTAAACTGGATGGAAATTGCTCGTCCGCATACATCCTTCGTAAACACTCCTCGCGGACTTGCCGACTTTTATTATAATTCTTAAAATAAGCGTTTACTAAGTTACCGTCTTCCACAGCATTTTCATCAAGTTTGTCAAAAATATCGTCCCATGTAGCATTATCGTGTGCCATCTTATTTAATATCAAGAATTTTTAAATAACTGCTAAAGGAGGCTTTCCAACAATAGATTCAAGTGTGACTGCGATCGGCTTCAAATCTTTCTCATGCGGTGCGGATTTTAGCCATGTCTGTTGATATAATATGTCTGTATCATTGCCATCATAGAGTGTATTAAAATAACTATCTGTACCAAACAAACTTTTGCTAATCTCCCATGTGTAATTATTTATGAGTTGGCCGTCAATAACAAAATAGGGTCGCAGAGGAAAAAGAGCATGCTTCTTGGGTGACTTTGTAGGATCAGCAATGCCGAGAAAAATATAATATGGTAAAAGGAAAATGAATAGGAAGGTTGAGTAAAATCCGAGGACCAGGCGCATGAACAAAGACTTGTAGATAAAATGATTCATTACAAGACTAGGTGTGAAAATCATAAAGCAGATTAGCAGGGAGACGCCGAATGAAATACCGATGTAGATACCAAGTTTCTTGCCAAAACGCTGAG
>CAIOLR010000016.1 GCA_903859135.1 uncultured bacterium
CGATCGCTTCTGAATGGTTTATCCCCGTAAGGCTTTCTGTCTCCTGCTGGGCGATCGCTTCTGAATGGTTTATCCCCGTAAGGCTTTCTGTCTCCTGCTGGGCGATCACTTTTATTAGGTCCTTGTTTGTCGAAATTAGACGAAGGATCTAGCGGAGTTCTTGTAGATTTTTTGGATTTGTCATCTCGACTGCTCCTTTTTCCTTGAAATGGCATGATACGGTTTTTTATCTCTAAAAAGTAAAAAAATAGAGCGGATGCAAATTTAGCTAAAAAATCCGAATTAGAGCCAGATAATATGTATGTTTGGTTTTAGCACATATACTAGTTTCATTTTATAAAATCAAACGGAATGAGAGTTAATCTAGAAAGAGTAAATGATGCGGTTCATTTCGAGGGGACGAGCCGTTCAACGACGGTAAAGGTGCATATTGACGGTACTCCAGAAATAGGTGGACAAGGTCTAGGCAGCCGTCCGATGGAGCTCGTTTTAATGGCTTTGGGCTCGTGTAGTGCTTTAGATCTGCTCCTTATTTTAAAAAAGCAAAAGCAAGATGTGAAAAGCTTTTCGGTATCGGTAGATGGAACCCGCAGAGAAGCCCTACCGTCTATATTCACTAAAATTCATATCGTTTTTCATTTGTCGGGGGATATTGACCTGCTAAAAGCAGAGCGAGCAGCCGAGCTGGCAGTAAAAAAATATTGTTCTGTCCATGATATGTTAGCTGCGGGAGGAGTTGAGATTACGTATGTTGTGGTGGTTTTATTTCAGCCCTCGACAGAGGATAGGTAGTAGTTAGTACTTTCTGTGGTCAGTGTTATCACCGATCCATTTATCGATTTTCGCTTAAAACGACATTTGCTCAGGTTTATCTATGAAAAAGGTATTGTTTCTACTCCTTCTAGTAAACGCTTCTTATGCGCAAACCAAAAAGAATATTACGCTGGAAGACATTTTTAAAAAATCAATTTTTTCCGCTAAAAATGTGTCTGGTTTACGATCGTTAAATGATGGAAAAACATACGTCTCTATCGAAACAAATCCAAAAACAGGTCGGAAGTATGTTGCCAGAAATAATTATCGTGATGGCAAACAGATGGGCGTTCTATTCCAAGAGGATGATTTAACGTTTAAGGGTCTGCAATTGCCAATCAGTACCAACTTGAGTGAAGATGAAACCAAGGTGTTGCTATTTAAGGATGAGGAAGCTATTTATCGACATTCTTTTAAAGCAAATTACTTCGTATATGATCTGAAAACTAAAAGTATGACGGAAGTGTCATCTAAGGGGAAACAATTGTTTGCTACCATATCACCTGATGGTGCTAAAATTGCTTTTGTTCGAGATAATAATCTTTTTGTGAAAGATTTGACACAAGATGATGAACAGCAAATTACGCATGATGGATTATTAAATCATATCATTAATGGTGGTGCAGACTGGGTGTATGAGGAAGAATTTTCTTTTGCAAAGGCCTTTTTTTGGAGCTCGGATAGTAAAAAAATTGCTTACTATAGGTTTGATGAAACCCTAGTTCCTGAGTTTGATATGACGATATATGAGGAGCTTTATCCAACCGTATATCGTTATAAGTATCCCAAAGCAGGAGAAAACAATGCAATTGTTAGCATACGGGTGTATAATCTGACTCATGGAACCACGCAGGCCATCGACATTGGCTCAAACAAAGACCAATATATTCCACGTATTAAATGGACTGCTGATGCGAATATCGTATGCATATTCCGTATGAATCGTCATCAAAACAAATTGGAATATATATTGGCCAATGCATCTACAGGTGAAAGCAACGTGATACTGGCTGAAGAGAGCATTCACTACTTGGATGTGAATGACGATCTCACGTTCCTGAAAAATGGGAAACAATTTATTTTGAGTAGCGAGGATGATGGCTTCAATCATCTCTACCTGTATGATATTGGGGGGAAGTTAATCTGGCAAATAACCAAAGGCAAATGGGAAGTAACCAATTTATATGGAGTTGATGAAGAGTCGGGTGTCATTTATTATCAGTCGACAGAAAGCTCCCCACTGAGGCGTGATGTGTATTCGATTCAACTAGACGGTACTCATAAAAAACGGATCAGCACCATCGATGGAAATAATAGCGCCACTTTTAGCACCGATTTTAGCTATTATATGCTGAACCACTCCGATGGTAAAACGCCTCCGTACATCACGTTGAATGAGCAGTCTGGAAAGTTGGTTCGTGTACTGGAGGATAATGCGGCATTAAAAATACGAATGAATGAGTACGTAACGAGTCCAACAGATTTTTTTGAGATGAAGACATCCGAAGGGGTCACTTTAAATGGGTATATGATGAAGCCAGCAGACTTTGATGCTGCTAAAAAATATCCCGTTTTGATGTACGTGTATGGTGGCCCAGGTAGTCAGAATGTGGTAGATACTTGGAGTGGATCGCGTAGTTTATGGTTTAATTATCTAGCTCAGAAAGGATATATTATTGCCTGTGTGGACAATCGTGGTACAGGTTTCAGGGGGGCAGATTTTAAAAAAGTGACTTATAAGCAACTAGGTAAATACGAAACAGCTGACCAAATAGAAGTAGCCAAGTGGCTTGCTCATAAAAATTATGTTGATTCAGCACGCATCGGTATTTGGGGTTGGAGTTATGGGGGGTACTTATCATCACTCTGTATTACCAAAGGGGCTGGTGTATTTTCCATGGCCATCGCGGTAGCACCTGTTACCAATTGGCGCTATTACGATAGTATTTATACCGAGCGCTATCTACAAACACCACAGGAAAACCAAACGGGCTATGATGAAAATTCGCCGATTCAGTTTGCTGACAAGCTGAGGGGGAAATTTTTGCTAGTACATGGTACAGGTGACGATAATGTCCATTTTCAGAATAGTTTGATGTTTTCTGAAGCACTCATACAAGCCAATAAACCCTTTGAACAAGCCTATTATCCCAATAAAAACCACGGTATTTATGGTGGAAATACCAGTTTTCACCTGTATAGTAAAATGACTGATTTTATTTTGAAAAATTTATAGTAGTTCTAACGAACATAAAATAATTATGGATAACTCTAAAAGCAGGAGATGAACAACTGTATTGGCCCCATAGAAAACAAATTTACTAGAATGCGTGCCCGTTTTACAATAGGAAAAAAATTGTGTCCGCTTTTTTACAGATTTTTCAGCTGATGCTAGATCA
>CAIOLR010000017.1 GCA_903859135.1 uncultured bacterium
ATTTTCAACCTACTGCGTAACATCAGTTATTAAAACTTATTGAAAATGACAATTTTGCCAAAATGCACATTGAGGAACATAATGGGAGCTTATTTCAGCTTCAGTAAAGCACTTTTTAGTCTCGGAAGCATGGCTACAATGTCTTCCAAGGAACAAGCTCCCACCGACGCTCTAAACCAGTTCACGCTTTCATCGGTACCAAAAGCAGAGAATGGAACAAGGGCAACTTTTGCCTCTTTGATCAGATAAAAGTTGATATCAGAACTCGTTTTTAGTAGATCGCCATCGGGAGTAGTTTTGCCAATATAATCTACTTGAACAGTTAGATAAATCGCCCCCATCGGACTAATGGCATCTACTTTAAACCCAGCTGATTTTAGTTCTTGTATACCTTGGTATAAAGCATCTAAGCTGGTTTGTATTTTGCTTTTAAATGAGTTGAGATACGTGTTTAAATCATCCTTCTGAGTTAAAAATTTGGCTGTTGCCATTTGCTCAGCTTTTGGTGCCCAAGCCCCAATATGGGCTAAGATAGCGCGCATTTTAGAAATAATATTGTCTGGTCCAAATCCCCAACCTACACGTACACCCGTGGCTGCAAAACATTTTGATGTACCATCGATGTAAATGGTGTACGGTTTGATTTCTGGACGTAATGTTACTGGGTTATAATGCTTATTTGTTCCAAAAGTTAAGAGGGCATATATCTGGTCGTAGAGCAAATACAGTGGCTTTTCATGGGCACCACGACTTTCATTTTCTTCCAAAATCAAATCACAAATATCTTCTAAATCCTTTTTTGAAAACATCGTCCCGCTTGGGTTTAAGGGCGAACATAAAGCAAGCATGGTGGCTCCTTTTAAGTGGGGTTTGATATCTAATGCTGTGGGCATGAAATTATTTTCGGCAGATGTTTGAACTGGCATTCCATGCGCACTTGAAAGGTGGCAATAGTGATTGTTATTCCAAGATGGTGTTGTGTAAACTACTTTATCGCCAGGATCAACTAAAGCTAAATAGGCTGAATAGATTAGTGGGCGAGATCCGCCAGCAACTAAAACTTGATTGGAAAAATAATCTAATTGATATCGTTCTAAGATTAATTCACTCACACTTTCGCGTAAAACAGCCACACCATCTGCGGGAGGATAATTGGTTTGGTTCGCTCTATATTGTTCAATAATTCCATCTTTTAATGGTGTTGGGATGGGATAAATGGAAGGATCAAAATCACCAATGGTGAGGTTCACTATTTTTTCTCCACGTCTTTTTAATTCGTTGACCTCGTTTCCAATTTTAATTATTTCGGATCCTTTTAGGGTTTTTGCTAGTTGAGAGACCATCATGTTGCTATAATTTTTGCGTTCAAAATTTCAGACCACAAAATTAGTACAATATGATTCAGTTTATTTCTTGAGTAATGATTTTATTTCTATGCAGATGACTTTGGGATATTGAGCTTATCGAAATGGAGAGGGTAAGTTCTCTTATTCCTCAATGACCTCACTATTTAGGTAGTTTGAGGTTCCTTCTTCTTCTTTATAGTATTTCTTTTGGAAAATCAAGATGAGGACTACCCCTATTGATATAGCAGCATCAGCTATATTAAAAATAGGTCGAAAAAAAACGAATTCTTCGCCAGCCCAGAATGGCATCCACGGAGGGAAAGTGCCATGTAAAATGGGAAAATAGAACATGTCGACTACCTTCCCATGAAATAAGTCTGCATATCCATGAGTAATGGGCACTAATGTTGCACAGCTTTCATAATCACTTGCACTGAACAGCAATCCATAAAAGGAAGAATCGATGATATTGCCGAGGGCTCCTGCAAAAATGAGGGCCACACCAAAAATGAGGCCTCTATGAAATCTGTTTTTTGCCAGATAGATAAGTCCATATCCGATGCTCAACACAGCTACAATTCGAAATAAGGTTAGCGCAAGTTTGCCAGCATTCCCGCCCAATTCTATCCCAAAAGCCATTCCATTATTTTCTGTAAAATGGATAATTGCCCAATTTCCCAAGAGCTTGTATTCTTGCCCCAAAGTCATGTGTAGCTTAATCCAAAATTTTAGAAATTGATCAGCAAGTAAAATAACGAATACAAGAAAAAATGGTTTAGTATATCTCGCTCTCATTTAAGATTGTTTCAGTTTAGCTTCCATGCTTAGCGTGGCGTGTGGTACTGCGCGTAAGCGCTCTTTTTGGATTAATTTCCCAGTTTCTCGACAAATACCATACGTTTTGTTTTCAATACGAATGAGTGCAGCCTCCAAGTTTTCGATAAATTTTTTCTGACGTGCAGCAAGTTGGTTGATTGATTCTTTCTCCAATGTGGCTGAGCCGTCTTCTAGCGTTTTGTAAGTCCCGGCGGTGTCATCTGTCCCATTTGCGTTGGGGTTACTCAGCGAGGAGGCTAATGAACTTAATTCTTCATGAGCCATACGTAGTTTTTCTTGAATAAGATCTTTAAACTCTTGGAGTTCTGAGTCAGCGTACCTTGTTTTTTCGTGGTTTTCCATTTTAAGCTTTTTTGATAGATATGATTAATTCGTTCTCATTTATCTCTATTTTTTCGCCCTCAATTAATTTGCCCCCATTACTCTCAAAACCAAATGAATCGGCCAAAACTTCCACACAAATATATAGTAAATTATTTTTCACCGCTTCGGCAATGTATGGGTGATTTTCTGCACGTACATCAATTTTATCTGTTACTTCAAGATTTAGCTCTTTTCTCAGGTTTTGAATCCGATTCACCAATTCTCTCGCGATGCCTTCTTGCTTTAATTCTTCAGTTAAGGTGATGTCCAAAGCCACGGTGAGCTTCCCCAAATTAGCGACCTGCCATCCGGGAACATCTTCAGCGATGAGCTCTACATCCTCCATTTGCACCGAATAGGTCGTGTCGGGTATTGTAAACTGACCTTCTTTTTCAAATTGGAGAATTTGATTCTGACTGAGTCCCATGATGGTGTCCGCTACCATTTTCATATCCTTGCCCACTTTGGGCCCTAGGGCTTTGAAGTTTGGTTTGATTTTTTTACGGATGATACCCGAAGTATCATGGATGTACTCAATCTGTTTGATGTTGGTTTCAGAAAGAATTAAATCTTTAACTTGCTCGACCTGAATCCTAAAGGAATCATCGAGTACAGGCAATAAAATCTTATTTAAGGGCTGACGAACATTGATCCCCACTTTTTTCCGCAGGGACAAAGTCATCGACGAAATATTTTGGGCGAGTGTCATCCGTTCTTCCAATACCAAGTCAACGCATTCGGATTGGTAGCTTGGGAAATCTGCTAGATGGACTGATTCCACATGTTCTTTCCCCGTTACGGCGTTTAAATCCAAAAATAAATGATCGCTAAAGAATGGTGCGATGGGCGACATCAATTTAACAACGGTATTCAAACACGTATAAAGTGTCTGATAGGCCGAAATTTTATCGGTGCTGTAATCGCCTTTCCAAAAACGGCGACGGCATAAACGAACATACCAATTGCTTAAATGCTCATCCACAAAATTTTGGATGGCACGAGCAGCTTTGGTGGGTTCAAAATCGGCATAGCATCCGTCTACTTCCTGTGTTAAGGAGTTTAGTAATGAAAGTATCCAGCGATCTATTTCTGGACGATCGTTCAACGCAATATCTGCTTCTTGATAGTTGAACTTGTCGATATTTGCGTATAGTGCAAAAAAAGCGTAGGTATTATGCAGGGTTCCAAAAAATTTGCGTCGCACCTCATCCAGCCCATCGATATTGAATTTTAAATTATCCCAAGGGGAGGCATTGCTAACCATGTACCAGCGGGCTGCATCAGCACTGTGCTCTTCTATCGTTTTAAAAGGATCAACCCCATTGCCTAAACGTTTAGACATTTTATTGCCATTTTTATCCAATACCAAACCATTGGAAATGACATTTTTGAAAGCAATGCTGTCATTCAACATCACCGCAATGGCATGAAGCGTAAAAAACCAACCGCGTGTTTGATCCACTCCTTCGGCGATAAAATCGGCAGGATAGGCTCCTTTAAATTGATCTTTGTTTTCAAAAGGATAATGCCATTGTGCATAAGGCATTGCTCCTGAATCGAACCAGACATCAATTAAATCAAGCTCACGGTACATCTTATTGCCATTTGGCGATACCAGTATCACCTCATCCACAAACGGTCGGTGCAAATCAAAATTGGATTCGTTTAGCGATTGGATGATGGTTTGTGCTTTCTCTTTTTCGGATTCTGAAAGTGCAGTACTTGTCAATCCTTCTGTCAGTTTTTCTTTTAACTCGTGTATCGACCCGACACAGATTTCCTCACTACCATCCGCTGTGCGCCAAATAGGTAGCGGGGTTCCCCAATAACGTGAACGTGAAAGATTCCAGTCGACCAAATTCTCCAACCAATTTCCAAAACGCCCTGTTCCAGTAGATTCTGGTTTCCAATTGATGGTTTTGTTTAATTCGACCATCCGATCTTTTAAAGCAGTTGTTTTAATAAACCAGCTGTCGAGTGGGTAATATAAAATAGGTTTATCGGTACGCCAACAGTGCGGATAGCTATGTTCGTACTTTTTGACGTCGAATGCTTTGTTCTCTTCTTTTAGTTTGATGGCGATGAGAACATCCGTCGGTTTAAAGTTAGGGTCCTTTCGTTCTTCATCGGTATAATACTCTTCCTTCACAAAGCGACCCGCAAAATCTGTTATTTCGTCCACAAATTTACCCTGTCTGTTTACGATAGGAAGTTCATTGCCTTTATCGTCGACAATCATGATGGATGGCACGCCGTTTTCTCGAGCCACACGAAAGTCATCCGCACCAAAAACAGAAGCGGTATGCACAATTCCCGTACCATCTTCGGTTGTTACAAAATCACCTGGGATAATGCGAAAGGCATTTTTTTCTAAATTCTCGTTGCCTACATAAGGCATTAGCTGATGGTAGCGAAGGCTAAGCAAATCAGCTCCCTTAAACTCCGCTGCCATTTGCCAAGGAATTAATTTGTCTCCTTCTTTATAATTTTCAAATGGCAAACCCTCAGCTTCCGTTTTAAAATGTTTGGCAACGAGTTCTTTGGCTAAAACTACGCTAACTGGAGCGAACGTATATTGATTAAACGTTTTGATTTTTACGTAGCTGATATTCACTCCAACAGTTAGCGCACAATTGGCAGGTAAAGTCCACGGTGTGGTGGTCCAAGCTAAAATGGCGGTATCCTCTGCTTCATCTTCAAACAAAACAGACATCAATGGGTGTATCTGGTCTTTTTTTGGACGAAATTCTGCAACAATCGAGGTATCCTTCAACATCTTATAGGTGCCTGGTTGATTCAGCTCGTGCGAGCTCAATCCTGTTCCTGCAGCAGGCGAATACGGTTGTACGGTGTATCCTTTGTATAAAAGATCTTTTTTGTGGAACTCCTTCAATATCCACCACAATGTTTCGATGTATTTGTTCTCGTAGGTGATGTATGGATGCTCCAAATCAACCCAATAGCCCATCTTTTCGGTTAGCTCGTTCCATACATCGGTATATTTCATGACCTCTTTTCGGCAAGCAGCATTGTAATCAGCGATGCTTATTTTTTTGCCGATATCATCCTTGGTGATGCCCAGCATTTTTTCGACAGCAAGTTCAATTGGCAAGCCGTGGGTATCCCAGCCCCCTTTACGTTTTACTTGATAGCCTTTAAGGGTTTTATAACGACAAAAAATATCCTTAATCGAGCGTGCCATCACGTGGTGAATGCCTGGCATTCCATTCGCGGATGGTGGTCCTTCATAAAAAGTATAGGGTTTCGAAGCTGGACGGTTAGCAATACTTTTTTCAAAAATCCGATTGGATTTCCAATAGTCTAAAATGTCTTTTCCTACTTGTGCTAAGTTGAGTTGCTTATATTCTTTGTACATCAGTCCTTTACCTCTTGAAACCATCATGAGCTAATGCCCACAAACTTTGAATAATTAATTTGGCTCATGATAGCTTCATGGCCATTGAAAAACAAATTAAATGCATGAAAATTAAGGTAACAAACTTAAGAAAATTAGGATGAATACTGAGAACTGTGATTTCGTTCGAGCATGTGGTAACTCTGTTTTTTAGGCTAGTATTAGCTGGACTTAAATCTTACCGCTACACGGCATGCTACCGAATGTGATAGCGTGCCGATTTCTTGAGGCTAGCTATTGAATGATTGTTTATTACGCCCATAAAAAAGACCGCTACAATAGAG
>CAIOLR010000018.1 GCA_903859135.1 uncultured bacterium
AGCAACAATTTCACTATCCGAAAAATTCATCGCACAGCCGTAGCTTTCGATATACAACTTACGTCCGTTGGTACTC
The DNA here is from genome assembly GCA_903859135.1 of uncultured bacterium. Taxonomy (GTDB): domain Bacteria; phylum Bacteroidota; class Bacteroidia; order Sphingobacteriales; family Sphingobacteriaceae; genus Daejeonella. The sequence goes on from CAIOLR010000018.1 coordinate 77, forward strand.
ACTGGCGCATCAATCACCAAAGCCTCACCCTGCCGAACTTCGTCATGCGTTTTTGTTGAATGACTAAACTCTTTTAATATATCCTTCGGATTGAACATGTGTAAAAATACTGATTGGCGAAATTACGATTTTTATAAACAAAAATGACAGTTTGTCAGTTATTTTATCACCAATCAGCTTTGCAAAATATCGTACATTTAGGTAATTTCTGGCATAAAGAAGATGACAAAAAAAAGCAAAAAACCATTTTTCCTATCCTGGAGGCATATCACCATCTTCTCAGTCTGCTTGATCACGCTCATCGGTTCAGGTATTTATTTAAATCTTTATGCCAAGAAAATTTTATCCAAATTAATTAAGGAAACGATCAGCAAGTCTACCAACCATTTATACCACATCGATTTTAAAAATATCAAATTCAATCCAATTGCTGGCAATATCAGCTTATCTCAAGTGACATTTAAGCTCGATACTCCTACCTATAAAAAGATGGTGGCACAAAAAGTTTTATCCGAATACACCTTTGTTTCGCAAGCCGATCGACTTGAACTCAAACATATTCACCTTTTGAAGGCCTATTTCAAGCGGTCGATTGACATTCAATCCATTCTTATTGACAAACCGATATTAAACATGGCTCATCAAGACCCCTCGTCGTTCGAATGCACCACTCCCGATCATCGAACCGCATACCAGCGAATATCAAAGCACTGGAAATCGATACAAGTTGGCGAAATAGACGTTCAAGGCATGACCATTCGATATATCGACCAGCCAATAAAAAAGAGTAAAATTACTACGATCAAAAACACCGACATCAAAATCAGCGATTTGTTAATTGATTCCCTTTCGCACCATGACCAAACACGCTTATACTACACCAAAGATATTTCTGTCAACATACAGCACTACCGATACGAAACTGACGACCAAACCTACACCATTCAACTGGACGAAGTATCTGGATCCACATCTAAACAGGAAGCCAAAATCATAGGATTACACATCATTCCCATTTGTCCAGAGATGGAATTTTCAGCCCTATTTAAAGAACAAAAAGATCGATATGAAATGACTACCGATGAGATTACTTTAAGTAAAATTGACTACCATCTATTAAATACCACTCGACGCCTATCCGCCTCCACATTGGCTATCAGCGGAGCAGACATGGCTATTTTTCTGAACAGAGCAATGCCTCGTGCAAACGCAGATCGCACTGAAAATTACCCCAGCTTAGCACTAAAAAAATGGACCATCGACACGCAAATTGATACCATCAAATGGACCGACTCAAAGATTAGTTACTCAGAATATAATCCGAAATCACAACGCAGAGGTACTATTTTTTTTGGCCGAGTAAATGGAAGCCTAAACAATGTAACCAACAATGCCCTCGCGCTGCAGCGAAACCAATTTTGCAATGCAACAGCAACGGGGTTCATCATGGATGGGGGAAAGCTCCATGTCAAGTTTCAATTCGACCTGTTAGATCCAAAAGCTACATTCACTTTTTCAGGCAACTTGGGTCCGATGAATGCGCGCGTACTAAACCCCGCTTTAAAACCACTCGCATTAATTAAAGTGCGTAAAGGCCTTGTCGAAGGTATTGATTTTGATGGAAAAGGCAATACCGAAACATGTTCAGGCAAGCTGACAGCAAAATACGCTCAACTAAGAATTAGCCTCCTAAAAAAAGATTTAATAAACCCTAAGCTAAAACGCCAAGCACTGGCTTCGATGTATACCAACATACTTGTTATCCGAAGTGAAAATCCAAGTAACGATGGCAACCTATTACATGCTTCCACGTTTTTTTTCAAAAGGCCTATATATGCCTCTTTTTTCAACACCATTTGGAAAGGAATCGCCATGGGCTTAATGGATAACATTGGCCTGGGTACAGCTGCACAACAACAACTAAAAAATCTGTCCATCCGCATGCAACAACAGAAAGTGGAACACCAAATACGCTACATGAACCGGATGAAGCACCGCATGGAACGTCGCAATTTGAGGGATTCGTTGAAGTTGAAGGCTCAATCAGGACTTACGGATTTAAAAAAAACCCAATAAAACACCCTCCCAAGGAGCATATCTTATTTATCGGAATCAGCTAATGGTAAGATTTAAATGTTTACCAAACCCTTGTTGGATAATTTTCATGAGCGTTGAAAGCCGTATATCTGAAGCATTATTCTCAATCCTTGAAATATAGGACCTATTGGTTCCACATTTTTCTGCAAGCTGTTCTTGAGTCATGCCCATTTTCGTTCTTTCCTCTTCAATCATAACCCCGAGCCGAAACGTCTCAAAACCCTGCTCCCACTCTTCACGTTTTGGAGTCCCTTTCTTCCCATATTTTTTATCGATTAGTTGATCGAGTGTGGTGATGTTATTTTTCTTCATTTTGATACTCCTCCATTATTTTAAGTGCGCTATCAATCTCTTTTTTTGGTGTTTTTTGAGTTTTCTTTTGAAAAGCATTCCCTAGTACAACTAAATTTCCTTTATCAAAGAAGCAGAATATCCGATATATATTACCAACTACCTCAACGCGAATCTCATAAAGCCCTTTTGTGCCTTCCAAATGCTTAAAGTACTTCTCTGGAATTTGTCTAGTTACACGAATCAGATTTAATACCCATTCTATTTTTAGCTGAACGTTGTCAGGCTGCTTCTCATAAAAACTGAGAAAATATTTTTTATACGCAAGTACCTGTCTTTCTAATATCACTATACAAATGTAACCAATTAGACAACACAATTCGTTCATTTATGCAATCGAATAGGAATCCGCATTTGGCCTGATTTGGCGCAAGTAGGGGGCCAATCGCGATAAACCAAACAATCAGAAGCTATTTTACTCTTTTTTGATTAAATTTGTTTATGGACATTCAAGTTGTAACTAACGAAAAAGGTAAAAAAACGGCTGTTTTAATACCTATATCTGAATGGGAAGCCATCCAAAAACGGCTAAATACCCTTCAGCTTTATGATGAGTTTGAGTCTTCTATTAAAGACATAAAAGACGACATAGCAGGTAAGGGTAAAACTAAATTAATGAGTGCTAAAAATCTTTTTCGTGAACATCGAGATTAAATACACGACTTCCTTTGAAAAAGAGCTCAAACAACTCGCAAACAAACATTCTTCTATCTATGATAATCTGGCTTCCATCGTATTTGGCGCAAGTATGAAGCATGAGCCCTTCGTGTGTAAAGGCTACTTGTGCCTTTCATAGTACTATCCCATCTATTTTAGTAATATCAATCATACCTGTTAAATTGAAATAATCTCGCGCACTACTGTACAAATAATCCTCTGCTTTTTCTACAATCCCTGCTACTACGGGGTTGTTGTGAATGTAATCTAATGCGTCATGTGTTTTTTGAGTCTCATTTAATTCTATCGGATGATTATCTTGCCGCCATAGTTGAAAATTTTCGTTATTACTGTTTTTCTGCCCAGCTCTTTTCATCATCCATAACAACCATTCTTTCCGGCTTTCTCCTGGATGTGAAATTATAGCCTGTTTTAAAGTTAATGATGTATGTTTTTTCATATCTCGCATGATATTTTCAAGCTTGTTTTCACTCGAGCCAATAATCATGTGCACATGACTGCTCATAATACACCAACCATATAGCTCCATTCCTTTTTGTGCTTTACAATACTCCCAGCTGTTTAACATAATCTGCTTATACTCATTTCTGACAAAAAGATCTATCCAGTAAACTACTGCAAAACTTACAAAGTATAGCTGACTCTGGTCTTTAAACTTGTATTTCGTACTCATTAGGAAAATGCTTAATTCTGGTTCATCTAATTTACGGGGGTGCTAAGAGGGCCGCTACGATAGCCGATAAGGCACAAGTAGCCTTTACACACGAAGGGCCCATGCTTCATACTTGCGCCAAGTAGGGGGACAAATCTGAGCATAGTACAGTAGACACTGCTATTTTATTGAAGAAACTGAAAGCTGTTTTCGGTTTGTAAATCCAAAAGCTAGTCCGCTAAAATCCCAGAGCTACTTAACATCCTCATTTTTCCAGCATCCTTTAATGCTAAAAATCCTAATGCTAACAAATTCACACACAAGCCCCCCCTTTACAACAAAAGCACCCCTCGTTTAGAAGGGGTGCTTTATCTTTTTGGCTTGCGTCTACCATGGTACGCAAACAAAATGAAAAATCAATTATGTTAAGCTAGCTAGCTCAAATACATTATTTTAATTTCCTGAGTTTACTGTTACAAAAACCGCAGAGTAGGCAGTTCCAGTGGCATTAGTAGCAAAAGATCCAATTTTCCAACTCAAGTCACCAGTTCCATCGAAAACAGTTCCACTTAATGCTCCCCCGCTTGCGAATGCAGTTGCTGGTACTGTTAATGTAGTACTAAAAGCTCCTGTCCCAGCAGCAGGCCCTGTCATCGTAAGAGTACCTGTATAAGTAGGTGTAACAGCAGCTCCCGTTGTCCAGCTTAAAGCCGAAACAACGTAATTGAAGCCCACCACAGTTAATGAACTACTACCCATATTGGCCACAACGTCAGAAGCAGTTGCTGTTGTAGCACTAAGAGCCCCAGTACCGCCAGTTGCTACAAGTCCACCAGAATTCAGCGAAGGATTCTGGGGGTGTTTTCGGTTTGTAAATCCAAAAGCTAGTCCGCTAAAATCCCAGAGCTACTTAGTCGGTCCTCAAAAAGTGATTTTTAATTTTTGGGGATAAAAAAAAGTGCAGGCAGAAAAGAATAAGTCTTGAA
>CAIOLR010000019.1 GCA_903859135.1 uncultured bacterium
AAGCTTGTTGCACTGAATCCTAACGTCTGAGAATTGAATATTTAAGACCTCTGGTCAGGAAGAATTCCTACAGCAAAGTCGTGGCGCTTTTTCTCCCTTTCTTTAATTTACCCCTACCAATGAAATTAGGATATATCAACGAAACTGACATTCAAAAAAAAGCCGAACAAACACATCTGCTAAAAAGTAACGGGTGCGAGCGGATTTTTCAATCGAATCAATACAACAAACTGTTCAAAGCATTAAAAAAAGGGGATATTCTTCTGACTCCAAGCATTAAAGGACTCAACCAAACCACAAGAGAATTGATTCGAATGATGCTCACTTTTCGTGAAAAAGGAGTCGATATTTCTTTTCTAGAAGATGAACTAACAATCAAGCCAAATTCTGAGGTCACTCAGGTATTCGGCAAGATATACCACTCCTCGAATGAAAATTTTAGAACCTTCGCTGGCGGTAGGCCTTCGGGACCCACGGTTCCCATGAGCGTGATCAAAAAGATTCAAAAAATGTATGAAACTGGTTCAACTAAAGCGGAATTATGCAGAAAATTAGATATTTCTGCTCCTACACTGGATCGATATTTGAAAATTGACATTCTAGAGTGACCTAATTTGTGATTTGTCCGTATATTCGTAAGTGAATGAATACACACGACCTGAATGCTTCGGCAAATCAATTAGAGGAAAAAAACCGACAAGCAATCCTAAAAGTGATAGACCTAAAAGTAGAAGACGATATGGAAAAAGTGTTAATGAAGATACAGAGTGAGTTTGGTAGTATAAGAGCTGAATTAGCCAATATGGATAGCAAGTTTGAGCATATAGATGGGAAATTCAAACACATGGAAGACAAAATAAGTACCGTTTATTGGGCCGTTGGGCTATCTTCTGCATTCTTAGCCGTCTTAATAGCCCTAATTTCCATATTGAAAAAATAGATTAAAATCACTGATTTTTTGATCCCAAATAGCGATATAGCGATCTTTTAAATCCTTGGGCAAAAAGGAGGCATTAACCAAATGAACGACCGATTCCCTTTGAGTCGTAAACTTCTTATAGATATTCAATAATACTTTTGTGGATATGTTCAAGCCATTCGCTAGTTTATCAAAATCCTTTTTAGTGATTTTATTTTTCTTGGCATTTAAAGTTAGTGCCATATCCTCTTTGTCATCAGGGAATAACAAGTTCACATTTAATAAGTCATAGGCTGGGGCTAATTCGATACCATCAACGGTATGTTTGACAGAAAAATTCTTTAAATGCATATCGTTGTTACCACTTAAAAAAGAAAATAACACCAATTCGAAATAATTTAGGGTATCTAGCCCTTTATTGGTACAATACTGCTGTACTAATTTTCCAATCCTCTCATAGGATGCCTTATACTTTTGTTCCGTCAACAAACCTGAAAGCTGACAAAAATCTTCAACATGTATTTTTAATCCATTATTTCGGTCGAAACGTTTAGCCAAATAGGCTAAATTTCCTTCACTTGTTCGTATTAACGTGTGTTCACAGGTTCTAATTTTAAATAGATTAGCCAAATGCATCGTTAAGTCCTCTACTTCTGGCATACATAGAAAATGGTCATGTTGCGGCTTCAAAATATACCCTCCCCATAAACCAACTATGGTTAAACGATCGCCTCCTTGTATATGTTCAAGAGATACAGATAACTTTGGTTGCACACCAGTAACTGCGATACGCTTGTTAACCGTTTTTTCAGCTAGATCATCCAATATGTTTTTACCTAAATCAAGTGTAGGAACTTTATCAATTCCAAAAAACCGTTTACAACATTTTTTATGGTATTCCTGTTCCAAACCTAAATCTTGGTAGCAGAATAAACAATTAGGCATTTAAAACCTCCTCTTCTGGCAAGATACTTACAGCTCCAATAGTATCTCCACATAAACATAGCAGCAATTCAAAACGGTCATTACCCTTTAATTTCCAATGCTTTTTCGCCACATTAAGCAACCATCCTTCTGGTATTAAGCCATCAAAAAAAGAAAACAATGCTTTACTTTCAAACGATTCCATTTGAATTGGAAGCGTTAAACTAATTGGCTTAGCATCTTTCATATTCAAATATTGGGTATCATACAAAAAATGATACCCATCATCTGTTTCCGATAAATAACCAGCTAAATCTGATCGATAATAAACAAGGGCTTTCCTTTCCATTAGATGCTATCTATTACGCCTACTTTTTTACCAAACAAAGAAAGTACTTGATTGACTTTGTCTAAACGCAATGTCTCTTTTCCCTGCTCCAATTCACGAATAAAACGAAGCCCTACGCCTGCTTTTAACGCTAATTCCTCTTGCGTCAAATTAAATGCCTTACGCTTGTCCTTTAAGAATTTTGAAAAACCACACATATTTATACCTCTTAGGGTATAAATATACAAGAAATAATAAAATTATACCCTAAGAGGTATAAAGAAGTTTTCTATTTTGAAACTCTAACTAACACACGCTTCCATTTCCGCATGAATAGCATAGATATCGCTTAAAATCCTTTTGTGATTTTCTTCTATATCTTTTTCAGAAACCATATTAACCACTGGCAAGGCTTCTAGGTCTTGCCCTTGGTATTCCTTAAACCTCAGATGAAACTCACGAAAGTTCGAATGTGCCGCACTACCTACAAATTCTCCCGCTTTTAGTCCTGTGAAAAAATAGGGGTCGTATCGATCTTTTTCTGTCTTTGAGACAGAAACGCTCGTATTGTCGCCATGGCTAGAGTATCCACTACTATCAGTACGCTTAATTTCCTCCTTCTTAGAAAATTGCATACCGTAGTTTTTTAGGGCCTCCGTATCCTTGGTTCGACCTAAAAACAAATTCGAAAAATTGCTTTCAATGCTACTACGATCTAGCTTACCATAGTTTTTTTCAATTTTCGCACCACTCTGAGTTAGAAATACAAAGCTGCATAGATATTCGCGCAGCACAGATGGCATTTTCTCAAAATTGCGAATTTTGAACGTGGTCGCTTCATCCCAGAAATACACAAATGGAACCTTATTTTCCATTGAAAAGTGCCTACTAGATACACTGATCATTAATGCAATGATGGGTGATATTACATCTTCATGTTTATAGCTATTTGATACAGCAACTAGCTTAGGATTTTCAGGATCAATCAAATTAAAATCAAAATCATCACCTGAAAGCACATAGGAAACTTTTTTATTGAAAGCCAACAAACTGATATAATTTGTCAGCGTACTTTTAATACATGCCTGTGTATTGTCTGACCCTTGCGCTTCTAGATATCCAGAGGCCAAAGCTTTGCTGTCTTCCGACGCTCTTAGAAAGTCGCACAACTGCTTCCTTTCGCTACGCACAATGAAATTAACAATATGGGGTAATGTACAATACGCTGGAAATTCCTTAAAAAACCGAATGGCTGTTCCTTTGAAAATGCCTAATGCTCCCATATACCATTCATCTTTTTTTGACCCTTCACCTAAATTTGCTCCTAAAATATCGTCGATCAATTGCGTCAATAGATTTTCATCCTTCACAACACTTGGTTTAAGCGGATTAAAACGATACGTATGATCCATATCGGTAAAACTGATATAGTAGAACGGATTTTGATAACCATGCTTTTTGATCAAATTATACGCGGTAGTGGTATAATCAAAGTCTTTGTAATCATAGATCATACCTGCAAATCCATGCTGGACATATTGCTCTAAAAGTGGCTTTCCAATACTCTTTGTTTTTCCAGCATTGGCACCTCCGTAGACTAAGAAATTATCAAATGGATCACCAAAGCTAATTTTTTTGCCATCGATAGACTCCAATGAAAAAACAGGCCTCCCTCCTACCGATAGACTTTGCTCGTCTGTTGGAACACTACCAAAAAAGAATCCATATAAGCAAAATATGATGCATATGGCCATTAACGCATAATCATAATATGAGCTGGCATTAAAGGCCAATAGCTTAGGTACCTCTATTAAAAAAGGAACCAAAACAGCTATTGAAAATGCACTTGATATGACAAAATTAAGACTCCTTTTTTGAGTACAGCAAAATGTATGTATCAACAAACTGACACAAGAAAACATGCCTAAAGCAAGGTATTCAATGAATTTCATATTTCTAAAATTGATCCCTTTAATATCCCTAATAGTTTATTTTTAGCCATATTGATCAGTGTTCTTTGTGGACTTTTAATTAAGCTAATCACAGTTTTTGCATTTCTAACCGCGCTTAACTCTTCCGAAAAATGCCCCTGTAAAGCCTCCTTTTTGATCTTATTACTGACATACTCTCCAGCCTAAAGACATGGAGGTTCTACTACCTACGCACAGGCTAATGCCTCACGTTGCCGATAGAGAGCAGTGCCCCTGCTCAAAATATTTTTAGCTGCATTCACATCTGCATTTGATGTGTGTGCGCAG
>CAIOLR010000020.1 GCA_903859135.1 uncultured bacterium
AGATATCTTCTCCATTCATTTTGCCATCCCATGGTGTATAATCACCCACAGAATGAAATATCCGAGCACCGTATCTGTTGAATATGTCCACAATAGCACCCGGATACATATCCAGATTTTTGATGATCCAGGTGTCATTAATCCCATCTCCATTCGGGGTAAAAACATTCTGCATGTTTAATAGCTGCAATATTTTGACAAATACCTGGCTCTCACTTGTACACCCATTTTCTGAAGTCACAAGCAAATGGTATGTTGTATTCTCTGCTGGAGAAGCAATGGGATTCAATATATCATCACGATTTAGACCTGTGGAGGGGGACCATTTATAGCTCAGATGATTTCCATGTGCACTCCCTTCAAGTTGAATAGACTCTCCACGTAGCAATACGCGATCTTCCCCCGCATTAGCTGTTGGGAGGGGATAAACTTCAATTGCTTGTGTCTTTACGATGGGGCAACCATTGGATCCAGTGAATGTGTAAGATAGAATATGATTCCCTGCTCCAGCTGCTGATGGATTAAACATTCCATCGGCAGAAACACCAGGGCCACTAAATTGTCCACTACCTACAAAAGAGCTTATTTCATGAGCACTCAACATAAAGGGGCTTTTATCTAAGCATGTATTTGAAATAGCATCAAATACAACATCCGGAACAGCTTTCAAAACAATGGTCCTGTTTATTTCATTTACACAGGAGCGGCCAGAATAAGCGACCATTTTAATCGTGTACGATTTGGTGAGTGGGGTATGAAACACGGGGTATTGATGGCTGTACTGTTTGGGCGATCCCTCTCTTAAATTGGGGTTGTCATCCTCAAACGTGTTGGTCGGGTCGTTGTCAAGATCGTAATACCATTCTAAGCGAACGATTTCTCCAAAATCAACAGAGGCTTTATCTGCAAAAATAACCGGTTCCGAACTGCAAAGCCCTTCCTCATTGAAGACCTTAAAATCGGCCTGAGGACTATCGCCATTGACTAAAAATCGCTTAACTAGGGTGACCGAACAATTGTTTATTGAAGTGGTAGTGAGTGTAATCGTATAACTTCCTTTCGTTGAGAAGCGGTGTGTCGGATTTTTTAGTGTGGATGTAAGCGTGTTCGTTACGCTTGCATTCGGATCCCCAAAATTCCATAAATAAGTTAGCCCCGAATCAGTACCATCTGCAATGGTTGTCGTGTTTGTGAATGAGGCAATGGCATCCAGCCAACATATTTTGGGGGATTCAAAATTTACTTGAGGTAATGGATGAATCACTACATTTCTGACAAAAATAACACTGGCACATCCATTACCTGTTTTAACGGTTAAACTTACAGCAAAGGAACCTGTCTGAGAAAAAGTATGTATCGGGTTTTGCAACGAAGAGGTTTGACCATCTCCAAAATGCCAATTCCATTGCGTTATAGCCCCATCTGCAGATGTGGAGGTGTCGGTAAAACTAATGGAGCCATTCTGGCATACCGCCACACCATTGTTAAAGGAGGCCACTGGCAACGCCAAAATTTGAACCGTTTGACTAGCCGAGGAAGTACATCCCGAAGTGGTTGTTACGTTTAAAGTGACCGTGTACGCACCTGAAGTGGCATAGGTATGCCTAGGGCTACGTGTAGAAGTAACCGAACCATCCCCAAAATCCCATGCCCATTGTGTAATATTCGAATCGCTACTGTTGCTTGTATCATTAAATGTGATCGGCTCGTTCAAACACGATTGACTAACTGCATTAAACTTGGCCTCTGGGGTATTGTAGATCTGAAAATCAAATACGAGATCCGCATATCTATTACTACACCCCGCTATGATAGTCGGCAGCTTTGCATTTATTTTTATTTCCTTATTTCCGCTAGTCGTAAAGCTATTGCCTAGCAAACGGTATTCGTAAAAAGTATCCCCATTATTAACAAAAGAAGTATACGTAGGACTTATCTGTGTAATGGTAGTGATTGTTGGATCTAGTGTCCATTGGAGCTCTGTGGTGATATAAGGCAAGGTTAGCTTAAAGTCTAGTGGCTGATCTTTACATCCTGCGGATAATTCCTGATGTGAAGCATGGTCTGTTGTAGTCAAAAATAAATCGGTCGAAAGATTGGTGCCAGCAGAATATGCATAAGCGTCAAAATCTGCAAAACCATAGACAACGGCATTAAAACCTTCGTTGGCAGTCAATCGAATACTTGCAAGTGCACCACCAGCATATGGCGACACACCCACGTTTAACGACATGCAGGAATAGCCGCTGGTACCTATGGGTGTAAATGTGGCTCCTATGGGAACTGCTCCATTTATGCTGAATGTAGCACTAGCCGACGTTTTAATAACCACGTTGATAAACCGATTCACAATACCAGTTAACGTGGTAGAATAAACGGTCACATCCTTGGTGCTAAATTCTACTGGACTAAGAATTACCATCGTCGGGTCACTATACACGGGGAACTGACCATTATAATCAGGACCTAAAATGATATTTTGGCTATCTGCATATCTTTCTGACAAGGAGAACTGAGCGACTGATATCGGCTTATTTGCCGTAATCATACGCGATGTCGGAATAGGGGTAGAGGTGTAAACTGCTCCTTTATTTAGATGGATCGGTGTAGAAAACCCATCGATATTGATGATCGTATTATCCTCTTGCGCTAGAATGCGAATGATATTCCCCAGATTGGGGCCACTAAATGGAACATAAGCATAGTCTTTTCCCCAGTTATTTACGGAATACAATTGCTGAAACAATGGATTTAACGACGCATTCGTCGCAAAAGGAATGGATATTCCTGAACTTCCCGAAAACATAGCAAACGTCTTACATGCAGAAGTAACAGGATCTACCTCTACATACGTGCCCGTATAATCATCCGTGCCTAGAAATTGATATACATCTCCAACATTGGTAAGGCTAACAGTGGTCGTTACACTTGAAGATTGATTAATTCTTTGATGAATTAGAACTGTCGTGTTGGGTTGGGTTGCTACAATATTGTATGAAAAAAAACCATCTGCTGGGCCATGTTGATCATATCCCATTACATAATACTTAGAGCCGAGCGATTCTGTAGGTAAAACCAGCGTAGCAGCCGAACGATCTGTAGCATACAGATGTGCATAAACCACCACCTTTGGCTGACTTGCATCTACCAACACATGAATGCCTCGATTAGAAAATGTACCAGTGTCATTCAAATAAGCGAGTCCTCTGGGAATATCTACATAAGTAGCCACATGAGCGTTGACTGTAAATGGAATCGAAGTGCCACCCACTTGAACCACTCCTCTTGAATTACTTTTTGTTGTGATAAACAACCTGAGATTAGCTAATATTTGATTACTAGGCTCATGACGAGGGAACGCCACCCAAAAATCTCTACCCTCGTTAGATGTATTTTGAGCTACAGCATGAGACATAAATGCAAAAACGAATGCAATTCCGAGTAAACCATATTTTTTTTTGCCACAAAACATAATCGGGGGAATGTTTCATTGAATTCAAATAAACCTAGAGAGCAAAAATTACCTCGATTGAAACAACCAATGCATTTAACCTGAAAGCGTATTTTTAGCTCTATGATGTGTAGGCGATTAATGTAGCTAAAAAATAAAAACATTATCAAAAAAGAAAAAAAATCATTTAATAACAATATACGTTAAAATGTGGACCAATTGTATATTTGTCATTTAGTTATTTTTAATAAAAACAATTTTAATGAAGACCATAAAAAATATTCTCCAAAACAAACCTGCCGATATTTATTCGGTGGATCCAAGTAGCGCTGTGCTGCATGCACTTGAGGTCATGATGGATAAAAATATAAGTGCCCTATTGGTGATAAGTGAGGGCGAACTAAAGGGTATTTTCACCGAAAGGGACTATGCCAGAAAAATTATTTTGAATGGCCGATCGTCCAAAAGCACACGAGTTGAAGAGGTTATGACTGCCGATTTAATTACCGCAAGCTCAAACGACACCATCGAACACTGCATGCAAATCATGACAAGCAAACATATTCGTCACCTGCCTGTAATTGAAGAAACTAAACTGAGCGGTATCATTTCTATTGGCGATGTCATTGGACATTTGATTCACACACAAAAACAAACGATAGAGCACCTAGAGCAATATATCAATAGCTAAATGTTTTTGACAGGGCTAGACTTGAAGAATCAATGTTAAACTTGTGGGCAGATTCAGGTGCAAATACCTAAATTGCGGCCAATTGAACATTCTTTTAATTTTATGAAAGAGGTATATATATTAGCTGCCATTCGTACACCCATTGGTAGTTTTGGTGGTGCTCTATCTTCCCTATCGGCAATTCAATTAGGTGCTGCAGCGATCAAAGCAGCTGTAGAAAAAGCAGGTATACACGCCGATCAGGTGCAAGAAGTATTCATGGGAAATGTACTATCCGCCAATTTAGGACAAGCACCTGCAACACAAGCTGCCAAATATGCCAATCTACCTGATATCCCAGCAACTACCGTGAATAAAGTATGTGCCTCAGGTACAAAAGCAATGATGCTTGCGGCCCAAAGTATTGCGCTGGGATGGAATGATATTGTAGTTGCAGGTGGAATGGAAAATATGAGCAGTGTACCCTACTATTTAGATAAAGCACGCACTGGCTATCGGTTGGGAGATGGACAGCTTATTGATGGCCTCGTAAACGACGGATTGTGGGATGTATATAATAATTATCACATGGGCTCGGCAGCAGAACTATGTGCAGCGGAACATCATATTAGTCGGGAAGAGCAAGATGCCTATGCGACAGAATCATACAAACGCGCTCAAGCAGCACAATCCGCTGGAAAGTTTAAGAATGAGATAATTCCAGTAGAGATTACAAACCGAAAAGGCGAAAAAACGTTCGTTACAGAAGACGAAGAAGTACATGCCGTTATTTTTGAAAAAATAGCATCTCTAAAACCGGTATTCAAAAAAGATGGAACCGTTACCGCAGCGAATGCTTCTACACTCAATGACGGTGCGGCAGCACTTGTGCTGATCAGTAAAGAAAAAGCAGATGAACTAGGCTTAAAGCCAATTGCAAAAATTATTTCTTATGCGGATGCCCAACAAGCCCCTGAGTGGTTTACAACAGCTCCTGCAAAAGCTATCCCGCTGGCCCTACAAAGAGCGAACTTAACTATAAACCAGGTAGATTTTTTCGAAATTAATGAAGCATTCTCCGTGGTTGCTATCGCGAATAATAAATTATTAAAACTGGACCCCAAAAAAGTAAATATAAATGGCGGTGCCGTTGCTTTAGGACATCCATTAGGTGCATCCGGAGCCCGCATTGTAGTCACATTGCTCCACGTGTTGAAACAAAATGGAGGTAAAATTGGAGTCGCTGGTATCTGTAATGGTGGAGGCGGTGCAAGTGCTCTAATTATTGAAAACATGAACCATGAATAGATTCAGTCTCATCTTATCAGCTTTTATTTTTGCCCTTGTGGCATCTGCTTCTGCACAACATCTTGCCCAGCCGGGTGCGTCTGATCAGTTTGTTTTTTGGCAGGATAGTCTAAAAAAACTAAACCACCGAGTCAATTATAGTGAGATTGAACCCGAAAGATATAATGCAAACTACGCTTTCATTAAAACACTCGTGAGTGCGTTGAAAACCCAGGAATCATTTAATCTTGATTTTGATTCATTGAAAGCGGTATCTATTATTCGATCGAGCGATTCTCGTTTCAAATTATTCACCTGGCATGTGCTCAATGACGATGGTACTTACCGATATTATGGAACCATACAGATGAACAGTCCAGATGGTAAACTAAAGTTGTTCCCGTTGGTGGACTACACTTCTTCTTTCACCAATCCCACGGATAGCGTCACGACTAATGATAGATGGTATGGTGCACGATATTACAAAATAATCCCTGTGACCAACGCATCAACACCTTACTACATTCTACTAGGATGGAAAGGAAATACCGTCAAAACAACAAAAAAGGTAATCGATATCGTATCCTTTAGAAATGATAAAGCCTATTTTGGGATGTCCATATTCGACGGAGAAGACAGGGTTCATGCAAACAAAAAGCGGATCATCTTTGAGTACGCAAGAAAGACATCGATGCTGCTGAACTATTTGCCAGAGCAAAAACTGATTATATTCGACCATCTTGCCCCAATGAACCAAAAAGTAACTAACCAGCACGAGTTTTATGGACCAGACATGTCTTACGATGGTTTTAGGTTAATGAATGGCCGGTGTCAATTTACTCAGGACATTCCCTTAAAAAATCCTCCATCAGATAAAGATGACCAGTTTATTGCTCCAAAGAAGGTAATCCAAAAATAGCAATGGTCTGAAAAGACACCATTTTTGTATGGCTTTGATACGTATTGTGGCTATTACTCGCCTCAATAGGCAACACGAAAATATTAATACACAAACAATGCTCCAGCAAATTGATTTAAAACAAATCCTCGTACTCGATATAGAAACGGTCCCCCAATACCCTTCATTTGACGAAGTGCCAACAGGGATGGCAAAATTGTGGGATGACAAAACTAAACGTCAACGGCAGGAAGAAGAAACACCCGCAACATTTTACCCACGAGCTGGAATTTGGGCTGAATTTGGAAAAATTGTCTGCATCTCGGTAGGTATATTTAACCAAGCAAGGGGTGAGGTAGGCTTACGTGTCAAATCTTTTGCAGACGATGATGAAAAAG
>CAIOLR010000021.1 GCA_903859135.1 uncultured bacterium
ACTGGTGTGCTGTTAAGTTGGTTATGGCATCCAGAAATTTAAAGGCATCATACATTTAGATACACTACCAATTATTTATATCACTCGGATCACTACGAAATTTCCTCAACATAGAAAATGTTATAAGAGCATTATCATGTTGTAGTTCAATAGAGTTTACTTTTGAGTTTCTACTGATTAGTGTAATTTTAATATTGTTTAGTATTCCATCTGGCAGCATAACTTCTTGTTCGGATTGATACTTACTGGGGTCTATAGTACTTACATCAACAGATAAGCAACCCTCATCTATATTGATTTCGAATACCACATTTTGACTGAACTTTACTGCCTCTTTTTCATCTTTTGTTGTTGATAAGATTCTATAAAATCTTTTATTCTGGATAAAATCAGCAAAAATATCATCAGTTTTAAAACCATCTCCTCTGTAAAGTACAACAGGACCATTCTTAACCCTGTATTCAGATGTAGATATCAGTTTAAGTATGGCATATGAGTGAAATAGAGCTACTGTTTCTACGTTGCTTTCTAAAGGGCCATCATTGGCAACTGATCCACCATATAAGTCACTATTTTTTTCATACAAAGCCATCATGGCTTTTTTAATAGTTCCTGAATTGCTTGTGTACTGATCAATGGAGCTTATATAAATCGGCAGAAGTTCTTTTTCGTCCATAGTTTTAGATTATAAATTTGTGGCTAAATATTTTTCACTTGAAATAACTGATTGACTTTTAACAGTTACCACCATTATTACACTACGCTTACGTTAATTTCGTAGTTCGATAAGTGGGCTTTTAAATTGATATGCTGGGGTTATTTTTAGCATCATGGGTTATTTCTTTTAACCATCCCTTAAAAGAGGTTCTGCAAAAAACACAATGTACATTAGGATATTTATAACCATTGTCACTTAAAAAGTGTAGTACCTCGCTAAGTTTTACCGTGCCAAGGTCCACATTCCAACGGTTTCTAATAGTAGCTATATCCATTTCTATACCGTCACAATTAACCCCATATTCTATATTAGGGTATGCGTCATCCTTATATTTAGTTAGTAAATAATCATTTGATTCTTCTCCTGAAGATATTTTTTCGAAAAAAGAAATTTCTTCCCTCATTACATTACCAAGACCAGGGTCATTTAGTGAAGAGCCATCTGGGCCATAAAAATATAGCGTTGTTCCTTCAGGCACTTTAAACTTACCATAGCCACTTTTAAACAATCTAAGTGGCATTTGCATACCGTGTGCTGTGATGGCCAGATGCTCTCTTTTGCTTTCATTACTCTGCTTAAACAAATAGCATTTTTCATTCAAATTAATTTTCACTTCTGTTTTGGTTTAAATTAAGGATTTGCTTCTTGAGAATTATTACCGTTGTTAGGGGTACTATCATCACCACTTCCAGCTTGATTGTATTTGTTGGGATAATACTTTGCTAACCACATCTGTGCTAACTCTGATTTTGTAATCTCCTTTGTATAAAAATTAATCGGGATACCGATGTTACCTGCCAGACATTTCTCCGTATAATCTTCCATGGCAGTCATTAATGAGTTAACATCAACAATTTTATTACTGCCGTCATCAATGTCTGAAAGGCCACTTAGTACAGATTTAATTTGTTGGCCAGCCATCATGTTTGATTGCTGACCTGCTTTAGCAGCCTGTGCAGAGTTGGCAATAGAATCACCAGCAGAAGCCGTACTATTTTGAAGTGCTGCTAACTTCTCCATAGTTTTTCCTGGATCAATATCCGAGAAGCTTTTCACTGCCATTTTAACTTGGTTCGATTTAATAGAGGGGATAGATCCTAAGCTAGTTAATGTACAATGGGTGGAAATATTCTGAGCGCTAAGCAGATTCTTAGCATCATTTGAAAAGCTGGAATCAACTCCAAAACTTCCAGTTTCATCGGCAAACCATCCCCCCACTTCAAATGAGCCTTTCAATGACTCAGCAATAGAATACATTGCTTCTGACGACTTTGAATCGGTTACATTTAAGACATGCACCATGCCAATGAAGCATGAGCCATAGGTAGCACCAGATAAAAGTGTTAATGATTCTTCAGCTTTTGTATTGGATTCTGCTTGAATTTGTAACATACTACTGACACTATTGGTTTTGATCATACTATCTGGAAATAATTTATTCCATGATCGAATAGCCTTATCAACATCTATAATGAATGGAGCGAATAGGGCCGCTTGCTTATGCGTACAAGTAATACTAATTACCAATGTCCCAGCAATGCTATGTCGTGATTGTTGACTGCTTACTTGACTTTGTGCCGATGCTTTAGCAGAAGCGGAAGCTCTATCCCCCAATACATCCACAGAATCACCCACAAATGAGGCGATGCTTGATACATGTGAATTAGAATCTTCTGCATTCTCATCAACAGAGAAATACTGGCAATTCATCTGCAGTGAGTCTGAAGAAAGTGGTATAGATATTATTTTTGACTTATTGTAATCAATAGGGCTTTCAACATTTTGACTTATGGATTGAATTTTAGCTTTTAATGGTTGTTTCTGCTTCTCAGCACTCAGTTTAATCTTAGCAAATTCAACCGCTGCATCCTTGATTTGAGCACCTATATCTATGCTTTCCTTAATAAGGTCTTCAGGGTCAATATCCATATCCATCAACTCTTGTATAGTCATATCAACACTCCGCTTCAAGGAGATATAAGAATTTAATTTGTCTTCAGCAGCATCTACTGACGCTTGTACTGCGCTCATAGCTATTAAATTATCGAGTTTTGCTTGCGTAACGATGTTACCCAAAACCAGAGACGGATCATAGGGAATTGTTAATGACATAAGGCTTTTATTAAATTTTTCAGATTTACTCTATTCGAGTTTTTGACATTTTCAACTTTGCTGCAATTAGTTCTACTACATATATATATTAGAATTTAAATTATAAAAACCTAATATTAATCACAAAACTATATACAACAATTATCCATATAGAAATATATCATGTTTCATTAATCTACAAAATAGATCAATAAAACATGATATATCGTTTAAATAGCTAATTTATGAACGGCGCAAATATATTAAAATAGCATGAATATTAATAAATTGTATTGAATTTTTATGAATACAATTTATATTAAAAAAATATAATTCTAATATTACATCAAACATGGGAATAGCCATTGTTTTGACCATATGAATATTTCTTGACTTAGAAATTCAGGAACGATTGCCCCACTGCTCAATGGTTGCCTATAATTACATCAAAAAAAACGTTATAAAACCTTCATAAACTGCCACTCACAAATGCTGAATGATTAACTCAGCTCATGATAGCTTCAATCTTCTGAGTGCCATTAAAAACAAACAATAGTGAAGAAACACATCTTGGATTCAAGAACTCAATAATAGACCAAGAAAAAATTCGGATTTTTATCCGCAAACGAATACTTTTTGGCTAATCTTGAAACCAATCGAGTTGTATTTATGACTTAAATCCAGCATAATTAAAAACAAGCTCATTATGACAAAAGAAAAATTAAATGCAATGAGTATTCATCAGATGAATACTGAAGAGATGAAAATCCAAAATGGAGGGTTCTTAATCACAAGTAAAGTGATCTGTTTGATTATAGCGACTGCACTAGGTATTTCGGCTGTGGTAATAGACGCCAAAGAAGCATAAAGTATAGAATGGAGCTATCATAGGTTAATAGATATGGGCATTTAAGTCGCCCAACATTTCCTACTTAAATGCTCTTAGAAGCAGAATTGTACAGTTATACGGGAATACAATCTTCGATTTGCCATAAAAAATGACAATAAAAATGCGCCAAAATGCTTTTAGCAGGGATTTTTTAAAGGGACAACAGTGCCTATACCTATAGGTTAAATATATTCATCTATCAAATATTGATAAACACAACTTGTGATAGCTCCATCTATACCGACCTATTAATCTTTTATTTAAATTTTAGTGCCAACCCCAACGAATTGGCATTTAAACCATTCGACTGCGTGTAATGTCCATAACGAAATTCCACAGAAGCTAAATGATTCCAGCCTAATATGCCTTTGGGTGGCGTTAATTTGAGACCAACACCCATAAAATTGCTAGTCAGTGTAGAAAGGTCATGGTCGCTCGTATAAAAAGAATCACGCACCTGGTGCATTGCATAAGGTGCGAAATATCTTGCTCCACTCTCAGCATGGAGCCGATAAAATGGGCTCAACGAGAAAAAAGGGGTAATCTTAACGGGCAGCTCTAAATCGGCCGTATGGGCACTGATGCCCCAGTTATCAAAATAATAGCGGTAAAAAGACCGAATAATTACTCGATCACCTAAAAAATAATTCATTCTTAAACCAATAGGCAATTTATACCTCGCATCGGGAAGATTTTCCGCTTTTTCAGAACCATCCACAAAATAAACGCGCTGATATTTTGTTGCAAGCAAACCATGCTGATAGCCAGGCTCCAAAATAATCAGCACCTGCATTCGAGCATTAATCACCTGCGACAACGAAAGTGCCAAGCTGAAGGAGTTACGTGGCGAGTGATCCACTGGTGTGGGATCTCCTACATTACCTGATCCATAGCCAGGGGGCCGTAATTCTTCAGGCAATATCACCGTCCATGTATCGAAGAATGCTTGAGCCTTTAAGCTAAACTCTCGGTTTTTATCTTTGGATAACTGACTAAAGTCAAGTGCAGCCCCATATGATAGGTAATCATATTCGTAGGATTCCGATCTAGTTAATCCGAAGCTGGTGCCTTTTTGTTCATTTTGGACACTCCATCTGAGAGACGGGTAAATGCGAAGGTCCTGCCTATATGCGGCAGACATAATTTCATCACCAACATTACTCCCAATATTGACTGATGATGCTGAGGTATAACGATCTACACCCAGTTCAAAACTGAGACTATGTTTTCGATATTTCTTATCGTACTTCGACAATTTAATATCAATTACATTTGCCAAATCAGTCAGCTGCTCGGTACCTATACCTCCCGTCACGGCAGAGTTATTCCCATCCTGATTGGTAATACCCCGAAACAAAATTGACTTCTTCT
>CAIOLR010000022.1 GCA_903859135.1 uncultured bacterium
AACTGAGGAGTCCAGAATGGGAAGATCTGCCTAATCTAGTTGAACCAAGAAAATCTCCGGGACCAGATAGAAACGAACTTCATTTGAGGTCGTGGAGAGCTGCCATACAAGCTATAAAAAATACGGGGTCAAGCAAAGATTTTTTTATAAGAGGAGCATACGACGCGTTTTCCAAAAAAAATAAATGGGACAGGCAATACGGAGGTGGACCTTGGCAAAACATTTGTAAAGCTTGGGAAAGATTATCGGCAGCTAAAAATTACAATGAAATTTCCGTTGCCGTGGACCATGTTTATGACTTACAACATAACACAGGATTTGCTCTAAACAAAATTCCTGAGTATAATGGGTCTTGGATAAAAAGCTCATTAGACCATAAGGCTCAAGCAAAAAATATACGTGAATTGATACCGTTTTGTTCTAGTGATATGAAAAAACTGGCATATCAGGCAGTTAGAGCCGCTGGTTAAAATTATTTCTTTGTTAAACTAGACCAATCTTTTTGGTCTGCTTTTACACTTTCCAATTCAGTTTGTTGTTTTTCTGACAATTTTGGATTGAAATTTATTTCAGTCTTGACTTCTATCTCTGATATGGATACAATATATTTATGAAGGTCTTCAACTGGCAGTGGAGCATTAGGAAACATAAACGCAATAGCTTTGTTTGACTTTGCATCTACAATAACTTTCCACATATAATCTGGAATACCAACTTTGTTATTACCAATTTCTTTGTATCCTTTGTTATAAAATGTGCCAGTAATTACATAAACATCTTTGCCTTCAATTACCCAATTTCTGACGGCAGTTTCCAATTGTTTCCAAATTCCTCTATTATGATTTGGCACTTGAGGAACCATATTAGAAAGAAAGAAACTTTCACTCATAACATCATCATTTTGAGTATTGTCTCCAGCGGGCACAAGATGACCACGATCAAATGGATTTCCAGCATAATCAGATAATAATGATTGATGTTGTTTTGCTATTTCTGGATCTGGACGAAAATCATCTTTACGTTTTGATTTTCCATTAATCTTTTCAAGTGTTGGATGTTCTACAACATATTCAGCTGTTTTGGTATCATAACGATAATGAATAGCATAATTCTTTTTGATTATATACTGAGTATCTTTTACAATTTTACTGATTGGTGCGCCGTTCACAACAAATTGAGATGCCTTGTCATCAATTGGATTGGCGACCAAAGCAGTAACCAATGTTAACAAACACAATGAATAGTAATATATTTTCTTCATAAGCATGGTATAATATATATTATATACGATTACTTTTTCAACTTGTTTCTGTGATACTTTACTGCCGCAGTTGATATTGTATATTTATCAGAAATCTGTTTACTAGACAATTCTTGATTAGATATATCAAGTAAAAATTCTTCTTTTCTACCTTTTAGTGCATTTCTTCCACGACTTACACTAGAACCTCTGGTAGATTCCACGACAACCTTTTTTCCAGTTAGACCATTGTTGTGTTTATAATTAATTTTACGAGCAGCAAGCATTTGACGACGTGCTTGATATTTTTGAGTGCCAAGTTCTTCACCATTTCTTTCAATAAACCATCCAAGTGAAAAACGACCTTTAGCTTTGTTTTTCATTTCATCT
>CAIOLR010000023.1 GCA_903859135.1 uncultured bacterium
ATAGTATTGTACATCACGTGGACTTGTTTTTTGCTGAGCCATTGCGGTAAACTCATTGGCTAACTCTGCAGCATTTGGCTTGTCGGCCTCGATAGCTAGTTTGATTAACTCATCCTCGCTAGGTAACATGCTTTTGTAAAAACAGGGTTTTCTATCGGGGATATTGGCGTAGGCGTAATAAAACGTGTTGTTCATGCGTGCCCAGCGCCATGCTTTGCCGCTGTCGGGGAGGATGGGGCGCATGCGATGGGTAGGTGGGATCGACTGGCGGTATTCAGGTCGTTTTTTACATCTTAAATAATCTTCAGTTACCCCAGAACAAGTTTGCAGTACAAAGCGCTCAGAAAGCCATATTGACTTACTGATTTTTTCCTTACGGATAATAATGTCGCCTATATTGATTTGCATTTTGTGCGTGTTGATTATACTATGTTCCCGTCTGGGAATCGAACCAAGAATAAACCGTTCGGGAATTTTGTTTTTAAAAACGGATAGTCAGTGATTCGCGATGATGGATTAGATTGCTTAATACTGTCACTACTTTATCATGGTACTTTGAGCCAGGGCGACGTAACGCTACGCGAGCATTACCAGCATCAATTCCTATAACCCGCGCAACGATTTTTAAATCACCTACTTCTTTCTTCTTAAGGATATCTTTTAGTTTCATACTTTTGTTTTGTACATGTAACAAATATACAAACAATAGGTATAAAATACAACCTATTAGCATATTATTTATGAAAAACTCTGTTTCGTTAAGAATAGGACTTATAATTAAGCACCTAAACTTGAATGTGAATTCATTCAGTAAAGCCATTGGTTTAACAAATAATGTGACTATTGGGCGTATTATTAGTGAAGAACGAGAGCCAGGCTATCAAGTTTTAAGCAAAATACTAACAACATTTGGTAGTATAAATGCAAACTGGTTAATAACTGGGGAGGGAGAAATGTTTCTCAGATTGGGAGAAAGCAGAGAAACGTCTGAATTATCAGCGGTCTTACCAAAGCCAGACAATAGCCATGATGAGTTGCAAGATGTTCCATTATATAATGTAGAGAAAACATTAGGTTTAATTGGCCTTTTTAGTGCTGGTAGTAAACAAATTATAGATCATATTCACGTTCCTGATTTACCTCATTGCGATGGAGCTGTACATGTAACAGGTGATAATATGTACCCTTTACTAAAAAGTGGAGACATTGTTCTTTACAAGAAAGTTTATGACCTGATCAATGATATTTTTTGGGGGGAAATGTACCTAATCTCAATAGAAGCCAATGGAGAGGAATATATATCTGTCAAATATATTCAAAAGTCAGAAATGTCTGATCATATAAAACTGGTAAGCTATAATGAGCATCATCAACCAAAAGATATCCATCAAAACAAAATACGAGCACTGGCTCTTGTCAAAGCAAGTATTAGGATAAATTCTATGCTTTAAATTACGTGTTCGGCAAAACTAAAAGTGCAGAAAATGTAACCCTTTGTAATATGATATCTGAAATTAGATGGTTTTAGAGATACTATGATAAAAATTCTTTCAGGAGATGTAAATAGGGTATTTTACTGTTTCAAATACCTCTTACAGACTTTTAAAATGGCACATAAGTGGTGATATAGTGGTAGATAATGGTATTTTACCAAAGTGGCCATTTTTATTTAAAACAAGCTTTTTGCCCATTTTAAGGCCATTTTTGTTTATCTATACTTTTACACTTTTGGTTTTACCCCTTATAATGTCTTCAAAATGTGTGTACAGAAAATTTTCCTGATGATGAGCCAGACACCATTTAGCCATGATAGAGCCTCCACGCGATACAATACCTGTAATACGTTTAGCCGTCAGCGGTACATAACGCAGCAGTACGCCCGCATGAATAGTAAAATAATCGACACCCTGTTCAGCCTGCTCAATCAGTGTATCCTTGAAAAGCTCCCAAGTTAATTTTTCAGCCTTCCCATTTACTTTTTCTAATGCCTGATAAATGGGCACGGTCCCAATAGGCACTGGTGAATTTCGAATAATCCACTCCCGGGTTTCGTGAATATTTTTTCCAGTCGATAAATCCATAATGGTATCCGCGCCCCAGCGGCAAGCCCATACTGCTTTTTCCACCTCTTCTTCAATGCTGGAAGTAACCGCTGAGTTCCCGATGTTGGCATTGATTTTCACCAAAAAATTTCGCCCGATAATCATCGGCTCAAGCTCGGGATGATTGATATTGCATGGAATCACTGCCCGACCCGCTGCTACTTCTTGGAGTACAAACTCAGGGGTGATGTAACTGGGTGTGCTGGCGCCAAAATTTTGCCCAAGATGTTGGTGTGCCATTACATCGTACTGGCTACTGAATTGTTCCTTTAACAGGTCGATACGCTGATTTTCGCGAATGGCGATATATTCCATTTCTGGAGTAATGATACCTTTTTTGGCATCGTGCATCTGTGATACATTCATACCAGCCTTTGCCCTGTATGGTTTGCCAATGTATGCAAATCTTAAAGCATCCAACGATTCATCATAGGCGCGCTGATTTCCATAATGTGATGAAACATGTTCCAATTGTTCCACATCACCGCGGTCTTTAATCCATTGTTCACGCAAACGTGGTAAACCCTGTTTAATATCTATTTCAATATTTGGGTCCGTGTAGGGACCACTCGTATCATAAATGGTTACGGGGGCATTGGTTTCAGCTTCGCCAAATTTTCCATGCAATTTAGTTTCACGTAAGCTAACCTCACGCATAGCAACCTTTATGTTGTTTATCGATCCTTTAACATACACCTTTCGTGATCTAGGGAATGGTGTCCGACTGATCACCTGTTCTCTTGGAATTTTTTCGGTTTTCATAATTTAATATTTTATCCCCCCTGGGTTGCTTTGATCATGACAATCGTATCACCTGATTTCAATCGGTAATGCTCCCAATCATTTTTAGATATGATCTCTTGATTCACGGCAAGGGCAATGCCTTGAGCTTGTTTCTGCAAAACAGCGTCGAGCATGTGCTGCAAAGAACAACCATCAGATACGGAGTAAGTTTGTTGATTTACGGTAATTTCCATCCTACTGTTAAATAA
>CAIOLR010000024.1 GCA_903859135.1 uncultured bacterium
TATTGTTTTTTCATGCTGATAACTGCCATTCGGTAAGAGCAACCTTCTGGAGGCAGGTAAAAATCAATTATTTCTGGGAATTGTTTCTGTAAAATAGGGACAAATACTTCGTTTAAGGCAACGCCCAAAATAGCCGGTTCATCGGGTGGTTTGCCCGTAAAAGTGCTGTGATAAATGGGTGCTTGGCGTTGGGTAATTCGTTCGATAGTAAAAACTGGGAACTCAGCAACTTCATTGTAATAGCCAGTATGATCGCCATAAGGGCCCTCAGGGGCAAACTCATCTGGATAAATAAAGCCCTCGAGAACTATTTCGGCACTGGCGGGAACTTGTAGATCATTCATAAGGGATGTGGCAACTTCGGTTTTACTGCCACGTAATAAACCAGCAAAAGCGTATTCAGATAGAGAGTCTGGTATTGGTGTAACGGCAGCAAGTATTGTTGCTGGATCCGCGCCTAAGGCTACTGAAACTGGAAAAGGTTGGCCAGGATTGGCGGCTTGGAATTCTTTAAAGTCTAATGCGCCTCCTCGATGCGCTAGCCAGCGCATGATGACTTTGTTTTTGGCAATAACTTGCAGTCGATAAATACCTAAATTTTGCCTATGTTTGTGTGGTCCTTTGGTAATCACTAGTGGCCAAGTAATTAAAGGTGCGGCATCTTCAGGCCAGCAAGTTTGAATAGGGAAAACACTCAAATCAATTTCATCGCCTTCCCTAACCAGTTCTTGGCAAGGCGGTGAGGACACTAGTTTAGGTGCCATATTTAAAACTTGCTTGTATAAAGGCAACTTTTCCCATGCATCTTTCATGCCTTTAGGTGGTTCTGGTTCTTTTAGAGTGGCTAATAATTCACCAATGCCACGTAATTCAGTGACTGATTCTGCGCCCATACCCATTGCTACTCGTCGGGGAGTGCCAAACAGATTGCCCAATACTGGAATGTTATAGCCAGTCGGATTTTCGAATAGAAGGGCAGGACCAGCTTGTTTTAAAGTGCGGTCACAAATTTCCGTCATTTCTAGGTAGGGGTCGACTGGAATTGTGATTCGTTTCAGTTCACCTTGAATTTCTAGTTGTTTGATAAAATCACGGAGATCTTTATATTTCATGCAGCTATGCCATTATGTTTGAGTAAGGCATCAATAGTTGGTTTGCGTCCACGAAACTTGATAAATAAGGCCATTGCATCTTCACTACCGCCTGTTTCAAGAATAGTGGTTAAAAATAATTTACCGGATTCCTTGTCAAAAATACCTTTTTCTTCAAATAATGAGAAAGCATCACTGGAGAGTACTTCTGCCCATTTATAGCTGTAATACCCGGCGGCATAGCCACCTGCAAAGATATGTGAGAAGCTGTGGGCAAAGCGGTTAAATTTGGGAGGATTAACCACGGCAACTTGGGCTCTGACTTGTTCCAAAATGGGGTAGATGCGAGCACCTTTTTCAGGATCATAATCTTTGTGTATTCTAAAATCGAAAAGACTAAACTCAAGTTGTCTTACGGTCATCATGCCTGCTTGAAAGTTTTTTGCGGCTAACATTTTATTAAATAGGGCTTCTGGCAATGGTTCGCCTGTTTGATAATGCCCTGACATTAATGCCAGCGCCTCGTGCTCCCAGCACCAATTTTCCATGAATTGACTGGGTAATTCGACTGCATCCCATTCAACCCCATTAATACCCGAAACGCCTAAGTGATCAACTTTAGTAAGCATGTGTTGGAGACCATGACCAAATTCATGGAACAGAGTAGTCACATCGTCATGCGTTAGTAGAGAAGGCTCAGGACCTGTTGGTGGAGTAAAGTTACAAGTTAGATAAGCAACGGGTGTTTGAATGTGATTGTTATATTTTTTGCGTCCAATACAGTCGTCCATCCACGCTCCACCACGTTTTTTTGAGCGCGCATATAAATCAAAATAAAATTTGCCACGTAACACACCAAATTCATCATGTATTTCAAAAAAGAGTACGTCAGGATGCCAACTGTCAAAGTCACTAATTTCAGATATTTGTAAACCATATAGTTTGTCAACTACGGCAAATAATCCCGGTAAGACACGGGTAATGGGAAAATAGGCTTTAACTGCTTCTTGAGATAATTGGTAGAAATGTTGGCGCATTTTCTCAGAATAATAAGTTAAATCCCAAGATTGAAGGTTATTAATGCCGTAATATTGCTTTGCAAAACTTTGTAGGTCTGCAAAATCTTTGCGGGCTTGACGCCACGATTTATCGGCTAAATCTTCCAGAAAATTAATAACCTCGTCGGGTTGTTTTGCCATTTTGGTAGCCAAAGATAACTCGGCATAATTTTTGAAGCCTAATAATTGGGCCTTTTCATGACGAAGCGCTAAAATTTCTTCCATAAGGAGGCTGTTGTCCCACTGTTCATTGCCTGACGCTTGATCCGAGGCGCGAGTGCTATATGCTTCATAATGTTCACGACGTAATTCCCTGTCATCTGCGTAAGTCATAA
>CAIOLR010000025.1 GCA_903859135.1 uncultured bacterium
CGCGCCAAGCCGATAGTAAGGATGCGCCAAAGCAAAAAGCGACAAAGGTCGTTACTAAAAAACCCAAAAAGGAATATGGAAGCACACCCGTGGGCAATGAGTCCGATCGCATTACTGATATTTTGATTCGGGCCATTGATGCCAAGCCACGTCAGGAATCACCACCGCCTACGATGGAGGAGGTCCAACGGAGAAGTGACATTGGTAGAAAATATGTTATTGGCATGTTCCAGAGAGAAAACGCGCTTAATCACGACCTTGCCTGTAAGCTAAGGTTGAAAAATCATGCCATTCGGATGCTGCCCAAGGAACATTCGTCTTTGGCTTATCTTCGACAGGAAGCCTTAAAAGTTAGCATGGAAGATGAATTTATGCCGCCTATTTGGAGACCGATACCAGTCGATACACCGCCAATAGAAAATTTTAACGCTTCCAAATTTGTATTAAAGGATAATCAGGAGGAAGAGGAGGAGGATAATCGAGATCAAGGCAAGAAGCAGTCTAAACAAGAAGTGAATAAGTCCAAAAAAGAGTGAAAAATAGTACATGGACATTGACTGTGTTTTTTTTAAACAATCTAGATATAATAGGTAATCAATACATAGTGGCCTATTTATGCAAGATGATAATATATAAAATGCTCGTGACCCTTTTCATTTCAATTAAAATCTATTCGATGGACTTGTCGTTCAAGTGGATACGCAACTTGAATTTAGCATTATATAAGTAAGTGGACAATTCAAGACTTGCGGAAAGCAATCATTATTTTTATTTCTTATTATTGCGCTTGGGCGCCATCCTATCAGCGATGTGCGAGTTTCCCGGTAAGACCAGACATTGGTTTTGCTTTTCCATCAGGGATCATGAACAATATCAACCCTTTACGTTCATTCAAGTAAGGACGGTCAACTCTGTAAAAACCGCGACGTTCAAGCTGGATAATTTCATGCTCTCTCAAAGTCTTGAGGCAAGCATCCCCAATTACTTGACTCGTCGCCATAGTATTCGGGTTAATAAAATCGATAAAGCTTTCATTTTCTTCCAGCTTTTCCTTTGAAATAAGATTATCAAATTCCATTAAAGACACGGAAATGTTTTCTTTCACATCGGAAATCCACGATAATTTCCTTTTCGCAGCCTTGACATCACCATTTGGAATAAATTCTCCCTCGAGAATATCAGATACTTTTGTAATTTTGATAACGCCTACGGAGGAAAGAAGTATATTAGATCAAAAATTACATTTAGACAACATGTCAATGACTTCAACATGAATTGATACAGTGCAACGTCACGACTTACCCCATCGTACAAGAACAATATCTTCCCCCACTGTTATACCTTCGACATCTACCGTTTCTAGCAGTACCTCCTTTGCAATCCTCACAACTCGCTTACCAAATGACGGATCCTTCGGCAAATAATCCGTAGTTAGGAATGCATTATCTTCAGCTAATGGTGCATTATTAACAATAAGTTTGGTATGATCAAATTTGTCGATAGCCATGAATCGTTTGGCTGTCTTATCAATTTCTTTTTTATTTTC
>CAIOLR010000026.1 GCA_903859135.1 uncultured bacterium
ATCAATTAATAAAAATCCATTTTCCTTTCTTAGATGCTTTATTGTCTTTTTTATTTGTTTTCTAAGCTCCTCACTGATATTTTCACTTTCTGACCTCGTTTTAAATAACTTGTTTCTAAATATATCATCATGTATCACCTTGTTACCTTTGATCTTGTCGTGTAACCTATATTTAAGACCCTGATATTTTTTTTTATCAACAATATCTATACTACCCTCACTAAGGACTTCACCTACAGTTCTAACCGATGCCATTGTAATCTTTTTACTTAGATGAATAGCCCCGTTAATAAGCGCATTATTAACGTTATCCATCGCATGTTTCGTAATACTTTCAGGAATTGGAACACTAATCGGTACTGAGGCTGCTGCACCAATTGCTGCACCTATTCCCTTGGTTATTATATTTTCAGGGGCATTACGAATTGCTTTTCGCAGCCCCTTACCATGCCCTAAAATGGCAATGATGATATTGGGTATATTTTTTATTGTATTTCTAAATCCTGAAACATTTTCAGTACGACCACCATACCACAAAGCGCGCTTAAAACGATCGAAATTTCCACCACGACTTTCGGTCTCTTTTTCTATTTCTGACCAAAATTCATCGAATTCATTCATTTGTACCTTTTCCATAATTCCTAAAATCTAAGCTATATTCAAACAAATAAGGCACAGTCATCAGAAAAATTTGCAAGCCCCTTTTGACCTATTCAACTTCAATCATGTTGATGACGTAGTCTTCCAGTCCACTTTTTGTATTATCAAGCCACGTTATTAATGGGACTAAATTAATTTCCTGTAATTCCATCAGGCTCAATTCTATACTGGCTACTAGACTCATGATTTTTAGAATATAATACTCCGTTTCAGCTATAGCACGAAGCGCATCATGTGCAGCCTTCTTTTTTTTGTCTCCTTGCAAATTTTCATTCGCTAAAATCAATTTTAATTTTTGTATGGCGGGAGCTATTTTATCCTTAGCATCCTTCATTTTCACCAGATTGCGATCGATTATTTGAAAACCCTGTTCTTTCTGCAGATCTTTTACTTCTCGCTTTAATTGTTTTCTAAGAAACTCATCTCTACTCCTAGATTCCTCTTTAAACAACTTGCCCTTCAACTTACGCCATGCAGAAACCTCTCCCCGTTTATTGGTATCGTGAAGACTGCCAGCAATTGGATCTGCAATTGCAGATGTAACGATACCTTGAGCAGCCGCACTTGCCAATACAAAGCCGCCTTCAATAGCGTACTTAGTAATAAATGAAGCGGCCGATGCAGCTAAACCACTAGGTTCAACAACCAGGATCGCTGCTCCAACAGCCATTCCTATACCCTGTGTAAAAATTACTCTCGGGGCATTTCGACCTGCTTTTCGTAAACCCTTACCACTCCCAAAATGGGCGACAATTGCATTCGGTATTCCTCTTAGACCTTCTGTTCGACCACCATACCATAGTGCACGTTTAAAACGCGCAAATCTACCACTACGATCATATGTCTCTTGTTGTATCTTGTTCCAGATCTGATCAAATTGAGATTGTTCCATATTCTATTTGAGCCTCACATCCCCATAAAACTGCCACATTCATAAAATAGTTGTCATACACTTGGGCACACTGTCTTAACGGTTACAAGTTTCCCAGTATATATTTCTCTATTTTTTTGAAAAGTGAAGAAAAGTGATAGCCAAGAGTAAAAAGGGAAATGGATTTTGGACATTTATAAATGTCCAGATTTGAGAACCCAAATAAAGTCTTGAAAAACACTGTTTTTTTCGGGCTTCTGAGCATATGCATCACAAATGTGTTTTTAACTTGGAAAATATTGTGATG
>CAIOLR010000027.1 GCA_903859135.1 uncultured bacterium
CATACCCACGGGCTTCTGCTTTGGCCATATGTAAACCCGCAATTTTCAATCCGTTCAAAATGGTTTCCCATACACTAGGAACTTTTACGGTTACCTTCCTTATTTTCTGATTTTCAGGAATAGGTCTGGATGAGGTTAGCGTAAATAATTGTCTGAGGTCATCATTTGTATTATCAATAATGCCCTTTTTGACATCTAAATGGATACCTTTTTGTTTGAGCGATGCCCCATCTTTAAAAATATCAATAAATAGTTTTCCGGAGGGTAGTTCGTCCTTACTTTGTACGAGCATGTATAGCTCACGCATCTGTGCATTGCTCAGCACCTGCGTCAATAAAATAACTTGGTCAACATCCCATGAGCGTTCTAGGCCTTTTGCCAATTCAGCTATTGTACCTTTATGCATGCCATAATTCGCATCCAATGCTTGCTCGAAATAGTTTTTTCCTGGATTGGCCAGCTTCCAAGCTTCTATTTTTGTATGCTGATCATGTGCCATTTTTTCGATGATCTGTTGCTTAGAAACATCTGATATCATTGAAATAGTAGCCATTACCATACTTACTGCGATCGAGGCTGGTAAACCAATAACACTTAACCTAAGGGCATTGGCAATACCGATGTCAATGACACTGATTGTCGTATCAATGGCCGTGTACACAGTGTCA
The DNA here is from genome assembly GCA_903859135.1 of uncultured bacterium. Classification (GTDB taxonomy): domain Bacteria; phylum Bacteroidota; class Bacteroidia; order Sphingobacteriales; family Sphingobacteriaceae; genus Daejeonella. The sequence goes on from CAIOLR010000027.1 coordinate 669, forward strand.
AGTATGGCTTTTTCTTTATAAAAATCACTTAGCAAATTATATCCGTGATAATTATGTTTCTTGAGTTCTTCGTGCAATGCGCTTAGCTGATCAGCATATTCGCGCTGCATCGCAATGGAATAGATATCTAATGGAAGTTTAGAAAGTTTAAGTATTTCCCCTGCTACCATGGTCGTACCAAGGCCAGGTGTTAACGCTTTTGCTCCATTACCTATGTTTTGAAGAATTTTTGCATCTACTGCCGTACGAATAATATTCCCGGTAGAGCCAAAAAATGCGGAGAAAGTCGAAAGTATTTTTAACTCAAGAGCCGCCTCTGAATCTACTAAAGAGCGTGCATTAGCCCAGTTTTCTGCCACACCCTCGACGATGGAAAACCCGACAGCTAATTTTCCTAATAGCTCAGATGGGCGCAAGATGTCGTATTTTTTTACCAAGTTAGATTTATTCCAACGAGCGAACAGTCCAGTCTCCTTCGATGAAATAAAATTCAGCTCATTCCCTCTTTCAGCGAAATCACTTGCGAGATCGCCAAGACGCTGCGTTAGCAACAAAGATCCATTGAATGTATGAATGCCGTCTTCCGAATTCTGTAGCGCAATAATGGAATCGATTGTCCATATGGTAGAAAGGCCTAGGTGTAGATAGCCATTATACTTGATTAACTTTTTTATCCCAGTATGTTTTTCTAGGAACTCAAATTCCTTACGCTCGGTATATTTAGCACCATAACGTATGTTTGTCTCAATACCATTTTCTATCTGCTCCCCAACTTCAACAAATTTGCAAAGCTGCATGATCCCTAGTACGAGCCCAGGGCTATTACGAAACTGACCCCAATTGGATTCAACATTGGCACTCGAAGCCAGGTTTGGTAAGTCTTTCGCATTTGATTTTGCAAAAAGGAGCAGATCTGCACGCTGCTTATCATTTAAACTACCTACTTCTGGATACAACTCGTTAATTAAAGCTTCGGTTACATGCTGTAACTTCATATCGCGCTGGGCCTGTTGTTCGGTGCGCCACCTAGATAATTCGGATTTTGGGCAATTCATTGTTTAGTTTTTTACTGTAAAGATTAGATTGTAAGTAGATGAAATCTGAATGATTTTCATGATGGCGCAAATGTAATACTATTTAGACTAATTATAAATAATATTACATTTGCATTTTTAAAACATCTGTATCTATGCAATTCATAATCATTTCCTAACGAAAGGCAATTGGACATGAAGGATAGGGGCTCTGTCTGCCTTAAAATGATTGCCAAGTATGATGGCAAGTACAATTCGGTACATTTTTTTCGTGATCCATGTGGGGTAAGTAAGGAATGGTCTACCCTTTGAATCAACTATAGCGGATAGGGGGCAAGAAGCTATATTCTAGTGATACAACAGCTTATTTTCTGGTGAATAGAAAATTCCTAAAGTTCAATCGACGAGATTCCAATTTGGCTATCTTTTATTCAAAATCCCATCATGGATCCAGACGCATTGCTTTTTTTATATTGATTAAAATTAAGTAAAAAATAACTTAAGTTTGCTCCGCTAAGTTTTATAGGTAATTGTGAAACATTGACCCCGTTTATCTAGGGGCATGATGTCCATTTTGACAAACAAAAACTAAGGGTTTGTATTTTCATAATTGCCTTTATGAATTAAAAAATGAATGTTCATGTGGTATTTGTAATCCAATTGTATTAATTACCTACTCCATGATACGTTCATTTTTAAAATCAAAAAACTAAGAGCCTGTTTAAAAATGAAAAAGGAATAATATTATAGGCCTGAAA
>CAIOLR010000028.1 GCA_903859135.1 uncultured bacterium
CATTTTTGGTAATCGAAATGTCGAAAGGTTTCGCATTGGTTGGCACATGATTTTCATCTAGTGCTACATAATTGCCTTCTTCATTTTTTGTTTCCGAAGGATAATAATACTTGCCGTGAAAGTTGACTAATTGTATGCCATTCTCCTCAAACACCTCCGTGGCTTTTTCATCACCATCATGTTTGTTTGACATAAAAGTGACCATACCCTTATACGTCCATAAAATAACTGGCAAAGGCAAAGACACTTTATGCTCACCATGCCCCCAGAAATTCCATTCATGTGCATCAGAAATATGATGTAAGATAATTTTAGTAATATCTTCTTCTTCCTCTGAAGTCATCGACTCAGCACCTGCTACTCCCGATTCGCTTGTATGTTCTTCAGCTTTTGCGAAAGAAGTAAGGGCAAAAAAAGTACAAAAAATAGCAACAAGTACTTTTTTTGAATTAAAAATATGGCTCAGATCCATCTATTTACAAGAATATTACTTTAAAATTTGGTTGCGCAAGTTACGCAACAAACAGTAAACTTCAAACACCGTATGGAAGAAATAGAGGTAAAAAAAATTAAGTAAAAACAATGTGGGGTTAATATCCATCTTACTCAAGTAAATAAACACGAGGATCATACAAAAGAGCAACTTAACGGTTATACTTCCTAACAAGACTTGCCCCGATGCTTTATTACTGATGGCCATCCTCCAGTGCGCAACCAAATGTATGGACAGTGTCAACACACTAAATGCAAAGAAAAGCAACCAAAAATGAGGGATCAAGGGAGAAATCATGCCGTATTGAGAAGCAAAAAATGGACCAACTCCCAACAAAATATTAAAAAGGAGAAAATAAATTAGAAATCGGTTAATACTCACTTTAGCTGCCTGATAACTTGATAAATTGACAAGCAAACACCAAATAGACAACTCAAGGCAGTAATCCATTGGGTAGTGTGCTGAAAATGCTGGTCTGCTTTATATCCTATAAAAGCAAAGAGGCAAATGATTCCGATCATTTGAAAGGCTACTCCCGTGTATTTAATATAATTAACCGCCGAATTTTCCAGATCCTTCTGCTCTTTTTCTTCAGGGGATTTATTATCCATTTCCATAACTTTTTTTAATCAGGGTTTCCAAAATTAGGTTTTCTTATCAAGAAATAAGACGGGTACATGGCAAATCTCTACATGAACTGATGTTTCGCTTTACCACCACTGCCCGAACTATGATTTGTTTGATTGACAAAGAAACACTTCCATGAGCCATCATTGAATCCTTGTTGAAGGATAAAAAATCAAAAAGTGAATGAATACGTAGAAAATTGAACCTACAATCCATTCGAATAGATTTAGATGTAAATACTATATTTACGAACCTGTTTTTATCAGCAACAAAATCAAAGGGTGTTTGTTTAGCATCGTGTGATATTTTAAACAAAAAAAATTGAAAACCTCCCCAATAAAAACATTTACGAAACTATCATTGGGTTTATTAATCTGTGCTTTAACAGCTTGTTTCTCTCAAAAGAACACTTTATTCAACCGTAATCTACAAAACCTAACAGCCAACTATAATATACTCTATAATGCAAATTTGCTATTGGACGAAAGTGAACAAAACATCAGACTTGCGTATCAAGATAATTACGACCACTTGATACCTGTTTACCAGGAACCGAATGAAACACTTTCTAGACCAGAAGATGCAAAACTTGATGAGGCACTGCTAAAAGCCAACAAAATTATAAATGAGAAAACACAAAGTCACTACCTAGGCGACGCCTACTTTGTAATTGCAAAAGCAAATCACCTCAAATCTAATTTTTTCAATGCCCTCGGATTTTTTGATTATGTCCACGAAACCTACAAAAAACAACATGATTTAGGACAGGCTAGTTTAGCGTGGAAAGCTCGATCATTAATACAACTAGAACTATTCGATGAGGCACAAGCCACGCTGGATACTACATTAAAACACATCGACCTCAAAAAAAAATCAGCTGCTGATATTTATGCGAACAGAGCTCAAATGCATATCTATAAAAATCAAAATCAAGAAGCTATTACTTTTTTATCAAAGGCTCTAAAATTGCTAAAAAATAGACGGTTAGACAGAATTAGATGGACTTATTTGCTCGCACAATTGCAACAACTAACTGAAAAAAAAACTTTAGCATATACTAATTATACCAAAATCGTTCGGAGTAATGCCGACTTCACCATGGCCTTTAATGCCAATTTAAACAGAATAAGTATTGAAGCAGAAGAAAATGGGGCCAAGGTTGATCGTGTGGCTAGGCTCAAGAAATTACTGAAAGACGACAACAATACGGAGCTAATTGATCAGATATACTATCACATAGGAATCGTATATGAAGAGGATAAGGATGTCGAAAATGCCATCAAAAACTATAAAATAGCCATTCAGAAAAGCACCAAAAACCAACATCAAAAAGGGTTATCCTACCTCAAACTTGCAGACATTTATTTCAATTCGGCAGACTACATTAAATCTAAAGCATACTACGATAGTACACTCTCCACGTTGTCAAAAGACAATACCGAATACAAAAAAATACAAAAAAAGGCAAATCATATTGAATTGTTAGCAGATCGGCTTAGTACCATTGCCAAAGAAAATTTGTTACAAACACTCGCTCAATTGCCAGAAGACAAACGCAATAGCCAAATTGACTCTATCGTAACTGCACAAATTGCCAGTACCTCTTCGACTACTGATCATACCCCCTCAAATGCCAACCAACAAGCCTCTGGGAGTACGGGGGATCAAAAATTTTATTTCAGTAATGCGACTGCACTAAGTCAAGGACTAGCCACTTTTAAAAAAAACTGGGGTGACCACGTTTTGGAAGATGATTGGCGTAGAAGTCAAAAAGCAAATTTAAACATCCATGATGTTAGCAACTCAGCCAACCAACCCAATGCAACTGGTTTATCAAGTACCACAGCAGACTCCACTTCATTAAAACAGTTTGACAAAGACAAGCGTACGCTCATCGCTAGTATCCCGTTTACATCCGAGCAATGCATCATTTCTGATCAAAAAATAGCATCAGCCTACTTTGATATTGCAACTCATTACCGCGAGATCATCAATGACCCAGAGGAGGCGATTCGAACCTATGAAAAGCTATTAATCATATATCCCGATAATCATCACAAACTTCCCACCTACTATAACCTCTACCGATTATACGAAACTAGAGACCCCGATAAATCAGCATACTATAAAAGTCTTATCCTGGCTGAATACCCAGAAAGTATTTTTGCAAAAACAATTTTAAACCCCCGCTATAGTCAAAAGGCTAGTGAATTAGAATGGGCACTCAATCTTCTTTATAATGAAACCTATTGCACCTACACCGAGAAAAAGTATGATGAAGTAATACGTTACACTAGTCTGGCTCTAGCTAAATTTGGACTTAATAAACTATCCCCACAACTCGCTTATTTAAATGCTTTAGCTACGGGGCACACCCATAAACTGAGTGTATTTGAAGCTTCACTCAAACAAATCACGAATGATTTTGCTGGAGATAGCCTCGTGGTGCCGCTTATTCAAAAGCAACTTATATTTATCAATGCCCATCGAAAATCACTTGCCAGCCGCGAATTTGCTCTGCTAGATAATGATCTGGATAGTGATTCGCCAGAGCCTTCATATTTTGAAGAACCTCAAATGGAAACTATCAGTCCAACTATTCACGTGGAGGATAAACCAGTGCCTGCTGCTCCAATAACACCCACTCACGTAGCTGAAACACCGAAAGCACCTCCTACCCCAGACCACAGTCATTTTTTCTCAACGGAAGAATCTACAGAATACTACTTCATTGTCGACGTCACAGAATCTACTTTCAATCTAAGTTCGTCACGTTTCGGAATTGGACAGTTTAACAGAAGCCAATACCCTGACAAGCAAATAAAACATCAATTAAAATTGTTAGAGAATCAAAATCAATTGATATTTGTAGGTGTATTTCCAAACAAGGAGGCTGTGACTGCTTATTACAGTAAAATCAATCCATTAATGTCGCAGATCATGAAAATACCCGCGAATAAATACATTACATTTTATATCAGTAAGCAAAATTTCGAGAAATGTACCAATCGAGAAATAATTGATTGGTACATCGATTTTTTCAAAAAAAAGGTCAACAAGTAAACTATGAATAATCAGTTAAGCGGGGAAGACATTCATCGATACAGCAATCGGTTTTGGAAATGGATTTTAGGAGTGGTCTTCTTTTGTGCGTTGCTCATCTTCAGCACAGGCTTGGGTTTATTTGGGAAGCTACCATCATTCAGAGACCTAGAAAATCCGAAGAGCAACTTAGCTTCGGAGGTCATTTCCGGCGATGAAGTCATTTTAGGAACTTACTTCATTCAAAATCGTTCGAATGTGCGATACGACGAAATTTCACCTAATATTATCAATGCCTTGATAGCTACGGAAGATATTCGCTTTTATAGCCACTCTGGAATTGATTTCAAACGAACATTTACCATTCTGTTTCACAACTTGATGGGAAAAAAACAAGGGGCAAGTACCATTACACAGCAATTAGCGCTCAATTTATTTTCTGAAGAAGGCAGAGCTACCAATCATCTCAAACGCTTTGTCCAAAAGCTAAAAGAGCTCATCATCGCTGTTAAGCTCGAACGCAATTATACGAAAGAAGAAATCATAACCATGTATTTGAACACGGTGGATTTTGGTTCATACAATACCTTCGGGATAAAATCGGCTGCACGCACCTATTTTAATACCACACCTAACAAATTATCTCCCGAACAGGCTGCCGTTTTGGTGGGAATGCTCAGAGGTACCTCCCTATATTCCCCGATACGAAATCCGGAGCGTTCCAAAGCCCGGAGAAATACGGTTTTAAGCAATATGGAAAAGGCGGGATTTTTGAGTAATTCGGAATCCGAACTTTTGCAAAGAAAACGTTTAATCCTCTCGTTTAGCCTTTCGGATCATAACGACGGCTCCGCTACCTATTTCCGTGCAGTATTGAAAAAAGATATCAAAACTATCCTTCAAGAAAATAACATCAACAAATCTGATGGTACCCCCTACGACTTAGATCGAGATGGTCTTAAAATATATACTACCATTAACTCACGTATGCAGTTGTATGCAGAAGAAGCACAACGCGAGTATTTAAAAGACTTACAGGCGCAATTTAATGCACAATGGGGTGGAAGAGATCCATTTAAAGGTTTTGAGCAACTGATTGATCAAGGGATCAAGCGTTCAGATCGATATCGTCAAGCGATTGCTGAAGGAAAAACCCAAAGCCAAATAAAAGCTGATTTTAACAAACCTACCAAAATGAGCATCTTCACGTGGAAGGGTAATATCGATACAATCATGAGGCCACTAGATTCTCTCAAGTATTATAAACTGATGCTACGTAATGCAATCATGTCCATGGAGCCCCAAACAGGATATGTTCGTGCTTGGGTGGGTGGTACTAATTATGAGTATTTTCAGTACGATCAGGTAAAAATGGGAACCCGACAGGTGGGTTCTACGGCCAAACCATTTACTTATTTAACCGCACTAGAAAAAGGATTTTCGCCATGCTTTCAGGTGCTCAATGAACCTATTACCATCGATGATTGGACCCCAAAGTCAGAAGGCACTATTCCTGGATATTTGACATTAAAAAAAGCAATGGCAAGGTCTCAAAACTATATTACAGCCTATGTCATGCGCGAGGTAGGAGCTACAGCAGTTTCCACACTGATAAAAAGACTGGGCATTACTAGCGATGTTCCCGCATATCCTTCCATCTGTTTAGGCACGTTTGATGCCTCCTTATACGACATGGTAGGCGCTTATTCTGTATTTGCAAACCATGGTATTTGGACAGAGCCTATCTATTTATTACGCATTGAAGACAGAAATGGGCTCGTACTATATGAGAAGAAACCAAAAATTGCAGTTGCCCTAGAGGAACAATATGCCTATGCCATGACCAATATGCTAAAAAGTGTAGTCACCGAAGGTACAGGCGTTAGATTGCGTTATAAATATAATTTAATGAACCCAATAGGTGGAAAAACTGGAACAACGCAAAATAATTCGGATGGTTGGTTTATCGGTATAACGCCTCAACTCGTCACTGGCGTTTGGACAGGCTGTGAGGATAGAGCCATTCATTTTTTATCAACTAAGCAAGGTGAAGGTGCAAACTCAGCACTGCCTATTTTCGCCTTACTTATGAAACGCGTCTATGCTGATCCCACACTTAAATACTCAAAAGACGATTTTGATCCCCCCAAAAATGGCATTGATATCACAATGGACTGTAATACGTATACTCAAAAGACCTCACCTCCACCTTCTACGAAATAAATGGTGGCAACATAAAACTAATTTTTATGACAATAACAAACATGTATTCCCTAATCCGTGTAGAAACTATACAGATTGAGGGAATGAATGGAGCCTCTGCCCTCCCGTAAGCGTGTTTAAAAGTATTACAGGGAACCGAAAAAATAAAAAGGATAACACCATAATAAATGATGTCTGCTTTAGTAAAGTTTTCAAAACAACTTGAACGTATCAAGGATAAATCCTGTAGTTAAGATTTGAGTTATCTGGATGAAAAACAATCCTAGATTGATCTATGTCTTCTTGAATTCAAGAAACGAAAAGTTGCATTTAATACTTTAATACAGCATTAAAAAACATTTGTTTATTCAAATTGATTTTGCAACTTTGCGCTATTAATAATTAGTCTTAATAAGTTTAGCGAAAAATCAAAATGAGAGTAAAGTTTATTTTAATAGGGTGTCTTATGGTACTTATTCTAGGAGGGGTAAGCAACATGTCAATTGCACAAGGGGTAAATCTAAGCGGTAAAATCACAGATGAAAAAGGCCTACCACTATCAAAAGCCAGCTTATATATTAAGGAGCTTAAAAAAACAGCTCAAACAGATACAGCTGGAAAATATTTTATAAAAGATATAAAGGAAGGAACACATACGCTGATTATCTCTCATATTGGCAGAAAACAACAAGTTCACACTATCTCGATTTACGGAGATGAAGTTGCAGATTTCACGCTGTTAAATGATTCAAAAAACCTTTCAGAGGTACTAGTAACAGCAGCCCGAACAATGAACGAGCGCCCTGTAAATATAGGCAAGATAGCTATCAAGCCTATGGATCTACCACAAGGTGTTACTATAATTGGCGGAGATGTGTTAGAACAGCAACAAGTCTCACGATTGAGTGATGTGATTAAAAATGTGAATGGTGTTTACTTGCGCAGCACGAGGGGCAGCGCATCTGAGTTTTTGTATGCCCGAGGTTATATAGTTTCCAGTGATAACATATTTAAAAATGGCCATAAGATAAATGCAATGATTATGCCAGAGGTAAGTTCTTTGGAAAAAGTAGAAATTTTGAAGGGTAGTGCAGCTGTTTTATATGGAGAGGTTGCCCCTGGGGCAGTGATCAATATGGTTACCAAACGACCAAAATTTGAACAGGGGATAGAAGTTGCCATTCGCACAGGAAGCAACAATTTATACAAACCTACTTTTGATATATATGGACCAATAAATTCGAAAATAGCTTATCGTGTAAATGGGGCTTATGAAACAGCTGATAGCTTTAGAGACCATGTGCATTCTGACCGATACTATGTCAACCCTTCTTTATTATTCAAACTAGGTACCAAAACAGATCTTTTGGTTCAGGGAGACTATTTACAACATAAATACACACCCGATTTTGGTACTGGAGCCATTAATAAGGTAATTGTAGACATGCATCGCTCGAATTTTTTTGGAGCCTCTTGGTCTTATGCTACTGCCCAACAAACAACAGCATCAATATCTTTAAATCATCACCTTAATGAAGCATGGCAATTAAATACAACGGCTTCATATCAGTTGTACAAACGCGACTATCAATCTACAGAAAGAATACAACCAAGTGCCAATGGCGATTGGAAAAGACCCTTAGGCAAAAATAAAACGGATGATGTTCGTTATGCGGGACAAATTAATCTGACAGGAAAGTTTAAAACGGGGACCTTCGAACACACATTACTTACTGGGGGTGATATCGATAGAGGATCGACAAAAAATTATATATATACAAAAGGGAACAAGTATTTGGGCGCAAACAATAAGCCTTTAGATATAATCTATGATGAGATCAATATTCTTGATCCAAACAAATACACCCCATTTAACGACATCCCAGTAATGAACCCTTTTGATGTTACGAAAACACCTCTTAATCGTTTCGGTATTTATATCAACGATCTTATCAATATTTCAGAAAAAGTAAAAGTTTTGGCAGGAATGCGCTGGTCATACCGAAGTGCACCTTCCGTCAAAACAATCAGCATGATATCCAACACAATTAGTTATGGAAAAAAACAAACAGATCAAGCATTTTCACCGCGCTTAGGCTTAGTTTACAAACTATCTCCCAATACCTCCGTATTTGCCAGCTACGCTAATTCATTTAGCATGAATAATGCAAAAGACGTTGATGGAAATACATTAAAGCCATCATTAATTGACCAGTACGAGTTAGGAGCTAAAAATGATTTTTTCAAGGGTTTGCTATCAGCTAACCTCACGTTGTATCGAATTGTGAATAATGATCTCGCTCAAACCGCCCAGTTTGGAAAAGACGGAATCACTCCAAACAATGATTCTAATATAAAGGCACTGGTTGGTCAAACTAAAAGTGATGGTATCGAATTAGACTTATCGAGTCGCCCGCTTGCTGGCTTGAGTATTCTTGCAGGCTATAGCTATAATTTTATGCGCTTTACTACCACTCCTAATACCAAAGGCAGTTATATTGCTGGCGATCGTTTGGTAAATACCCCAACTCATACAGCTAATGCAAGTGTTTTTTATGAATTTAGTGGAAAAAAGTTTAAAGGTTTCCAAGTAGGGGCTGCTGCCAATTATATTGGTGAACGTGTTGCTGGATGGAATAGAACAGTAGGGGGTGATGATCTGAAGAGAGGACCATTTACAGTATCAGGATTTACAATGCTCGATTTATCTGCAGGATATTCATACAAACGATTTTCTATGCTGAGCAAAGTTTCCAATGTGGGTAATATGCTCAACTATTATGTTCATGAAAATTATAGTGTCAATCCAGTTGCTCCACGTCAATTTTCAGCAACCCTCTCGTACAAGCTGTAATCAAAATTGATGAAAGTATTTTTTCGTACCATTCATTTATATCTAAGTCTCCTGGCGGGATTTGTGATTTTACTATCCTGCTTGACAGGGGCTGTTCTTGTTTTCGAAAAAGAACTCCAAGAGACGTTTAACCACAATCGATACTTTGTTCAGCCACAGGAGAAATATGCACTTGAACTTGAACAGCTTGTGAAAGCTGTTCAAGTTCAAGTGCCTCATGCCAAAGTTATTTCCATCAAGATTGATCGAAACCCGACACGAACAACGGAGCTCAGTTATCATATTCCAGAAAGACAACAGAATGAGAAGAAGGAAGCTGATAAAAAGGAGACAAAGGCGAACCGAAAAATCGCTTTTGTAAACCCATATACAGCCCAAATAATTGAGTTATACAGCTATCGGAATACTTTTTTTTATCAAATGCTAGCGTTGCACAGATGGCTTTGGGCTGGCGCTACTGGTAAACTAATTGTGGGAACCAGCTCTCTAATATTTCTTTTTATACTGATTACTGGAATTATTTTATGGATTCCTAAAACAAATAAAGTGGTTAAACAACGTCTAAAAATCAAATGGAATGCAAATTGGAAACGCTTAATCCACGACTTTCATATTATTTTAGGCTTTTATACAGCTATATTTCTGTTCATTTTTGCATTTACAGGTTTGGCTTGGTCTTTTAAATGGTTTAACAATGGTATTTATGTGGTAACCAATTCATCAGTGGAGCCCCTTAAACCACCACGGTCAGAGATTCAATCAAATAAAAATAAAATAGACTTCGATGAGGTATTCAAACGGATAAAAACAGTCACACCAGACGCGAGCTCACTTACTATTTTGGCTCCTCAAGACTCCATTTTGACATATACCGTAAATGTTCTACCCATCAACAACATCGAAAATGCGATTGACACGTATTATATAGATCAATACACTGGTCGGGTTCTCAGCATTATAAAATTCAGTGATAAAAATCTAGGTCAACGTGTACGATCTACATTTAAACCAATCCACATAGCTTCTGTTTATGGTATTTACTCCAAATCCGTTGGCTTTATCGTTTGTTTGCTCGGAGCTACTTTCCCAATAACAGGAATAATTATGTGGATAAATAGACGGGGTAAAAACAAAAAAGCTGGATTCAAATAGGGTGTCTATATTTCTTTTACCCTCATTTTTATGAACTGGTCTACTTTTTTACCCTAATAGGAAAAAAATCAAAAACGAAAAATTGCATTACTACTTGAATCAACGTATAGTTAAAATCTAAAAGTAAGGGAAATACAGGCATGATACCTATGGATTTTATAAACGCCTCCCATTGTGATATGATCATTGCAACAAATTTTAAATAACAAACTCCTCCTAAAAACTTTTAATTTTATCCCAACATTGGAACATATCATGAATCAAACACTTAATTGAAGTACAAATAAGCGTCTGATAGGTACCGCAAATAAAAATGGAAAAAACTAATGATCAATTAGCACTAAAAAATATCCCACCAAAACCAGGAGTCTATCAATTCTGGGATGCTAAAGGAGATCTTCTTTACATAGGGAAGGCTAAAAATCTTAAAAATAGAGTTAAATCATACTTTAATAAGGATAACTATCGTGTAAATGCCAAAACACGTGTCCTAGTCGGCAAGATTTACAACATTACTTTTACTATTGTGGATACTGAAATAGATGCCTGGCTATTGGAAAATAGCCTCATCAAAAAACATCAGCCACGCTACAACGTCCTGTTAAAAGATGATAAAACATACCCCTGGATCGTCATCAAAAAAGAACACTTCCCACGTATTTTCTGGACTAGAAACATAATAAAAGATGGCTCAAGCTACTTTGGACCCTATGCCTCCGTAAGCATGATGCATACTATTTTGGATCTCATTAAAGAATTATACCCCCTAAGAAACTGCAGCCTACCTGTAAATTTCAAAAATATTGCTGCAAATAAATTTAGGGTCTGCCTAGAGTACCAAATCGGAAATTGTAAAGGCCCATGCCAAGCATTTCAATCTGAAGAGGATTACAATAAAAATATAGAAAGTATTAAAGACATCCTTAATGGAAAAATTGGAGCAGTACTAAAAAAATTAAAACAGGAATTAGATCAATCGATTGTAGAACTTAACTTTGAACTATCCTACCAGTTAAACCGAAAGTATGAGTCCCTGGAACATTATCAGAGCAAATCTACTATCGTCAATTCCTCCATCTCCGATGTGGATGTTTTCAGTGTCGCCTCCAATGATCAGTATGCCTTCGTTAACTTTCTCAAGATAATGAATGGAACAATCACCCAAACTCAAACGATAGAACTTAAAAAACGACTAGACGAAACCGAAGAGGAGCTTCTAAGCATTGCCATTTCTGAATTCAGAACACGTTTCAACAGTATGTCAAAGGAAATCATCATACCATTTGATCTTGATTTCAAGGATTCAAAAATAAAATTCACCATCCCCAAACTGGGTGAAAAAAAGAAACTGCTAGAATTATCACAAAAAAATGTTCTTTTTTTCAAGCGACAACGATTGGAGCAGTATGAAAAACTAAACCCACAAATCAAAACAGATCGGCTGCTTAACCAGATGATGAAGGATCTTCGCTTGAATCAATTGCCCAGACACATTGAATGCTTTGATAATTCCAACTTCCAAGGCCAATACCCCGTTTCTGCAATTGTCGTTTTCAAAGATGCGAAACCTTCAAAGAGAGACTATCGTCACTTCAACGTAAAATCTGTCGAAGGCCCCAATGACTTTGCCACAATGGAAGAAGCAGTCTTCAGAAGATACCGTCGCATACTCGAAGAAGGTGAAACGCTCCCTCAGCTTATTGTCATTGACGGAGGGAAAGGACAACTTTCAGCTGCTCTCAAAAGTCTAAAAAAATTAGGGTTAGAAACGCAAGTTACAATCATCGGCATTGCCAAACGTTTAGAAGAAATTTATTACCCAAACGATCCCCATCCTATGTATCTAGATAAAAGATCCGAAACCTTGAAAATAATCCAACAACTACGAGACGAAGCGCACCGATTTGGAATTACATTTCACCGAAACAAACGAAGCAAGGCCACTTTAGTAACGGAATTGGAAAAAATTTCTGGAATTGGAAAAGTATCTGCTGATAAATTACTCCGACATTTCAAATCGGTGAAAAATATCCAAAATGCTACAGAAAAAGACCTTCTGGAAATACTAAATATAAAGCAAATTAAAGCACTACAAACATACTTTGAAAGTCAAAAAGGCCTCTCAGAACAGGAGGCCTTTTTGAAATAAGTTATACACACAATCATCATATCAATACGACCACAAATCATGCTCATAATCCATTAATTCCTTCTTTATCCGCTCCGATTCAAACAGCCGGTCAATACCTTGAGCATAATCCTTGATCCGAAGGTCTTCTACATTCGACTCCTTGACAATATAACTCGTAAATATACGCTTGACAAATAAGTCATCATAACTCAGGTTCGTCACATCATTCTTTCGATTTGAAATTGCCTTTGTCGCAAATAGAGGCCGTGCTTCTGGATAATAGACCCAAAAAGCAGGTTGATCGTCAAATGATTGTCCTGCAGCTTTGATTTTAATCATTGGAGCTATTCCTACAATACGAGGCTCAAAAACCGAACGTTGCTTATCGAAAAGCCAATCTTCCTTAATACGATACTTAGTCACACTATCTGGATTAAACTCCCCTGATTTAACTGTAGTTCCAACTGTATTGCCATCTTTATCTAAAATCGGGACCAGCACACTATCTGCAAGCTTAGACATCACCTGATGTGGCGTCAAAATAGAGGAGAATTCATCCCCATTCACATCTCCTTTTCTACCAGTTGGATCATACGCTGTTAGCTCTCCCGCATTTATAGCATCCAATATAATGTCTATTAATCTAGCCTTGGGTGCACCAAACACATTATTCATCTTTTCACGAAGGTCAATTTCACGCCAAACACGTTTAGAATAAACTACATCAGCCTCTCTCATAGCTGCATAAGGCGTCACGCGTGCATTCTGAATAATCTCTTTCTTATAATATCCATCAATTGGTTTATCTGTTGTTGAAGAAGCTGATGATTTTGCAGATTGTGAAAGTGGTTTTGTCAAATCTGACGGGATTGTAGTCGATGCAGATGAACTTGGTCCATTTGATTGTAGGGATGAACTGCCCGACTTATCAGCAGGAACGACAGACGGTTGCACCAACTCATTGAGTTGAACGGATGGGGTGATCGATTTACCTGGTTGAACAGACGATTTTACTCTGCTACTAGTACCCTTAGCTTTGCTCTTACCCCCACCTTGCTTTGATCTTGGTGTTTGAGCAAACACAAAAACACTAAGAAAACACAATAATCCTATGATACTATTTCTTTTCATCTGTATAATCTTTTTATCAGCTATGAAGCAATTATGAGCTAATTATTTTTCATGGACTTTTCTTGTTTTTCACTGGTACTCAAGAGTCGCTTCGCTACGTTATTAATTCTTAATTCCTAAATAACGACTCATCATCATTTCTTAAAAACTAATTTGCTGTAAACACAATCCCATCCAATTGTCTAGGTGAACCATCTGGACCAACAGCAACAATATTATCAAATATCACACGAGTGCCTGGTGTAACTCCAGCAATTGCTGCCCTCATTGGACCACTGAAATCTTTACTAGTCGACTGCAAAACGACCACATCTGCACGAGGTTTAGAAATGATCAAATTAAATCTGGTAACGGTAAATTTTGCATCGAAATCAAAATTATCTAAAATTGCAAAAAGAGCATCTTGCGATTTGATAGCAACAGCACTCATTGCCCCACCAGTTTTTCCTGCAAACTTTGCTTTAGGATCAGGAATACGTTTTATTCTAAAATCACTTGTTCCAATATTTTGCACTCTACCATTCATATCAGCAGCCACCGTTACTTTGGCTGTCACTCCAGGTGTACTCACAGTAACTACATATTTCCCATTAGAGCCCGATATATTACCCCCCGTCATACTAACCTTCAATTTTTCCTTCGGAATTCCGGGTGCCGATATGGACACGGGGTTAGGCACTCCAACATAAAATACGTTCATCTTATCTGGCGAAACAATAGCAGAAGGACGAGCTACCTGATATTTTTGCTCAGTAGTATGATATTCCTTAACAGTTCCATCCGTTTGTCTGATTCGAACTACACCTGTCCAGCTAAATATACCTTCGCTATTCGTGGAAGTAGTATATATTCCTCTTCCTTCTTTTACTGCCAACTTCGCCCCTCCTACTGTAATATCTGGATTACTTCTAGAGTCAGATGCAGTTAAAAACACCTCAGCAGTATACGGCTGTCCTTGAAGCACATAGGAAGTTGGAGCAATTGCCACAGCAGAAAACCGATCCAAGTTAACAACTGCCACATCCATTTTACCCAGAATCTTTTTCACCACATCCGACTCCGCGTTTCTATTATCTGACTGAATTTTGGTCAGAATAGTCCTGGCAGCCGTTAGTGGAGTCCCCTCACCGAAGTTAACCTCTTCCCAAACACCTTTTTCCCCTGGGTCTGCTCCTTCTGGATCCTTCGCCTCGAGCGAAAAAGCAATATTTTTACGCTCTTCAGGATCCAGCA
The DNA here is from genome assembly GCA_903859135.1 of uncultured bacterium. Taxonomy (GTDB): domain Bacteria; phylum Bacteroidota; class Bacteroidia; order Sphingobacteriales; family Sphingobacteriaceae; genus Daejeonella. The sequence goes on from CAIOLR010000028.1 coordinate 14,866, forward strand.
GCTGTATCAACTTTTCACGGGTTTCATTAATTTTTGCTTTCAGTTTTTCGCCCTCTCCCCTATTAATCATAATACCTTGGGCGATATCTAAATTTGATCTCTCTACTAAATCGCCCGTTTTTTTATCCAAACCTTGTCCTGCAACAACAAATTCTTCTTTTAATTTTTCTATATAGGCATTCAATTCTTCAGAAATTGCTCTCGCCTTTTGGGCTCTTTCATAAAATGGCTTAGCTCGTTCTGGCTCGTTCTTCAACTTTGTTTGCTCAAATGCTGCAAACAACTGCCCCGTACTGACGTGCACATTCGCCTGTGATGTGCCCAAGCTATCATTTAAATTTCTGAAAGCATCTAAAATAGAATCTGAAACATTTAGTGCTAACATTGCGAGCAACACCAAGTACATGATGTTAATCATTTTCTGTCTCGCGGATTCTTTACCTCCTGCCATGATTATATTAAGTTAATTGTTAAAAGATTAAAATTAACCCCGAGACTGGCTCATTGCGGTTAGCATATTTCCATAAATAGCATTCATGGAGGCTAGATTTTTAGCTAATTTTCCGACCTCTTCTTTAAACTTCGTAGAGTCCTCCATTGAATCATTGAAATTTTTCATCGTGAGTGCTATATTCTGATAAAATTTATTCATTGATTTCAGATGGGCATTTGAATCTTGCAACTCCAGCTCGTAAACAGCATTCAAAGTAGCTAGATTTTTAGTTAGCGAATTCACCTGTTCATGATACGCTTTAGAATCAGAGGTCGTCTCTGCCATTTCGGCGATATCCGCAGAAGCTTTATCGAAAGTAACACTCAACTGATCGAATCGGCTCGATGCGGATTTGATTTTGGTGGTAAATTCAGAAGTTGCCACAGATATATCTGCTGTATTGGAAATAGCAGAAACTTTTTCACCGAATGCACGCAATCCTGAGCCCAAACTCTCTATCAGCTCGGGGCCTATTTTGGCATCAGTCATCATTTTATCTAAAGCTGCCGTGGATGAATAACCAGAGCCTTGAGATGCATTTATAGCCACAGTTGGTGCCCCATCATAATCATCCGCAAGTTCGGGATAAACACGATGCCATTGAGGATCTTTTGCTGGAGGGAAAAAACCGGTTAAGAAGAACAAAAATGCTTCCACCCCCAATCCTGCACCTATCATATAGTTCCCAAAGACTCCACCCAAATGAAGAATCTTAAAAAGTGCACCAACAATTACAACGCTCGCGCCCCACGAAATAGCGGTGTGTAGCCAGTCAAAATTTTTCTTCTGATTCATAAATTAATAGCTTAGGATTTCTAATACAATTGGATTGATTTATATATTTTCATGTATTTGCTTTTTTAATGGTCATGAAATTACCATGAACTGGACTAATCATTCTTGATTTGCGAACGGAAACCCATGAGATGGTTTTATTTCAAAATAAAGAACAGGATATAAATCTATTAACCTCTCTACAAATAAAAACCTTCCTATCTAAATTAACCTTTACAAACAATTCTACTCTAGAAAAAGACAAATTTACAACTCACCATACATTTGAGAAAAAAGATATATTAAGTAGCAATACTCCCAAAACTGCGAAGATACTTTCTTTTATTTATCTCACTGACATTTACTGCCAAAAATGTCAACTTAAATTAATGTTTGTCATGAATATCACGCCCTTGGAACTTTGTTATGCAACGAAATCCAATATATGATTTCGCGGTATCTTGGTATTCAAACGTACTTGTAGAATTTTGAAGAAAATAACCGACATCCTTCCACGAACCACCACGAACCACCTTACGCTTCATCCCCTCAGGGTCACTTCCCTTTGCCTCATATTCATATGATGGATTCATATCATGAGTGAAAGATGATGCAGATTCATCAAAGGCTGAAGAAGTCCACTCCGCCACATTCCCAGCCATACAATACAGACCAAAGTCGTTAGGGAAATAAGATTTAACATTCACTGTAAAGGCTCCCCCATCGTCGATGTAGTTACCACGACCTGGTTTAAAGTTAGCCATCAGGCAGCCCTTCGCATTCCTAATGTAGGGCCCTCCCCATGGATATGTTGTTCCAACACGCCCACCACGAGCAGCATATTCAAATTCTGCCTCTGTAGGTAAGCTGTACTCTGAACGTATTGGCAAATGACGGCTCTCTTTGTAAGAGTTATTCAGCCTAGTACGCCAAATACAGAAAGCTCTGGCTTGTCTCCACGTAACCCCAACCACCGGATAGTTGGAATAGGCTGGATGTGAGAAATATCCACGAACCATAGGCTCATTTTGAGCATATGAAAAATCGGCCAACCAAACTAATGTATCTGGATAAATTGCCACCGTGTCACTCAAAATAAAATCAGAACGTTTCTTCGATCGATCCCCTCTGTTATTTGCGGCTTCTCGAAGCTTCAACATCGAAAAGTTATATTTCAACAAGCGTACATCCAACTCATTTCTATCAAAAACCCGGTCTTCTCCTTGGTAGTACATCGATTGCATTTTAGCTGCATACTTCGAGCTCCAAAGAGTACGCCCATTTCCAACCTTTTTCCAGTCGATAATCTTTTTGGGTGCTGCCCCCGCAGCATCCCCTTGTCCTTTGGGTTTTAAGTAAAGTTGCTCATCTTGAGCATAATTAGTAACAGCAATGGAATCCCTCACCCAATTCACAAATTGACGATACTCACTGTTAGTGATCTCTGTCTGATCCATATAAAAAGCCTGAATAGTAATTTGCTTGTTTTGTGATATCTGAGAGGAAGTAATATCTTGATCTGATGGCCCCATTATAAATGAACCTGTCGGAATATAAACCATCCCATATGGAAGTTCAGCCTTTTTAAATCTTGGACTTGGCACTCCCACCAGCTCTCCATTTGACCCTCCGCCACTACTACTGCCGCAGCCCTCCACTAGCAGGCCAAAAATTCCTAAAACTAAAACTAAAGATATACGTGCCATTTGTTTATGTCTTTAAAAGCATTTTCCTTATCTGATATACCTAAGCTAACAATAAAAAATCAACTATGCAAGAGCTTATGCACTTTAAAATTGAATAAATATTAAACCCCTAGTTAAAAAACATTGTCACTAGTAGCAATTAATCAAAAAGACTATTTTATTCTAAAAAACGAAGACTAGACACGGTCCTAAGCGTTAAGCTAAAACTAAATGGCAGATATTTAGCCAAACAGATATTACAGATTTAATAAATTACATCATCCAAGCTGGCCTTAATATCCTTGTATTTAAGCCTAAAACGAGAAACTCTACGTTGGATTTAAATAATGATTAATCTATGCCCTCAGAAATTTTAAAAAAACAATGTAACACCCGCTCATTTTTTCATCTTTGTTGTCCTATATTTCATTTATTATCTTCGACAGGATACGAACAAATTATTCGGACAAACTTATGAATTTATACACTATTAATGCTGGTTTATTCAAATTAGATGGCGGAGCAATGTTTGGCGTTGTACCCAAAAGTATTTGGCAAAAATTGAATCCACCTGATGAAAATAATCTGTGTACTTGGGCTATGCGCTGCTTGTTGATAGAAGATGATGGCAAACTAATATTAATTGATAATGGTATGGGAACGAAACAGGATACCAAGTTTATGAGCCACTATTATTTGCATGGAGATGATACTTTAGATCGATCACTTGCAAAACATGGCTTCTGTGCTGATGACATTACTGATGTTTTTTTAACACACTTACATTTCGACCATTGTGGTGGCTCCATTATTCGAGAAGGCGAAAAACTAAAACCTGCTTTTAAAAATGCCGTTTACTGGAGCAATAAAAGTCATTGGAACTGGGCTATTTTGCCAAATGATCGAGAAAAGGCTTCTTTTTTGAAAGAAAATATTTTGCCTATTCAAGAAAGTGGGCAATTGCAGTTTATTCCCATGGAAGATGGTGTATATTTCAGCAGTAACATGGTAGTACGTTTTGCCCATGGACACACCGATGCTATGATGATTCCACAAATTAGCTATAAGAACAAAACACTGTTGTACATGGCCGATCTTTTGCCATCTACCATGCATATTCCTATTCCGTATGTAATGGCTTATGACATGTTCCCACTACAAACGCTGACAGAAAAAAAAATATTTTTACAAGAAGCAGTTTCGAACGAGTATATCCTTTTCTTCGAACACGATCCAGAAATTGAATGTTGCACGTTACAGCAAACCGAAAAAGGTGCTCGTTTGGCAAAAACATTTAAACTGTCGGAACTATAAAGCCTCAGCAAGTCGCTATACTCCAAGGATGGATAGATCACAACAAAAGCTCAAAAAACCATTGGCATCCCTATATTTTGGTAAATTGTGTCCCGCGTCATATTGCTATTTAAACGGTTCGATTTAGAGATAAAATGCAACTTACCAAACTAGATATCAAGGGTTTTAAAAGTTTTGGAGACAAAGTAACAATCCATTTTAACGAAGGTGTCACGGCCATTGTGGGACCCAATGGTTGCGGAAAATCGAATGTGGTTGATGCCATTCGCTGGGTGCTAGGTGAGCAAAGTACTCGGATGCTTCGTTCAGAAAAAATGGAAAACATTATTTTCAATGGTACTAAAACCCGTAAACCTTCTAATCTGGCAGAGGTGTCGCTTACGTTTGACAATACTAAAAATATACTGCCAACTGAATTTACTCAAATCACATTAACACGTAAATTATACCGAACTGGTGAAAGTGAATATCGTATTAATGATGTACAATGTCGCCTTAAAGATATCACAGACCTATTTTTAGACACTGGTATTGGTTCCGATTCGTATGCGATCATCGAACTAAAAATGATCGACGAGATTATTAGTAATAAGGAAAGATCCAGAAGAGCTTTGTTTGAGGAGGCATCTGGGATTTCAAAATATAAGCTTCGGAAAAAGCAAACTTTTAGCAAGTTAAAGGATACCGAAGATGACTTAAATCGAGTGGAAGACTTGATATTTGAAATCGAAAAAAATCTTAAGACACTTGAAAATCAAGCCAAAAAAGCAGAACGTTATTATCAACTAAAAGAGCAATACAAATCCCTAAGTACTTTGCTGGCATCTTTCCAAATCATCGACCTTCGTCATTCATTGGAAAAACTGGATGAGCAGGAACAAAACCAACACGTAGAAAAATCAGCCATCCATACAAAAATTGATGCGCTCGAAGCTAACTCGCAGCAGCAAAAATTGGATCATCTTATCAAAGAAAAAAATCTTGCTGCGCAACAAAAGGCAACCAATGAATTCATATCTAAAATACAGGCCTACGAAAGTGCTCAAAAACTAAAGAATGAACAGCTGCGATTCATGGAGGAGAAAAGGACTAAGCTGATAGCAGATATTGAACGTGACAAAAATCAGTTAGATCATGTGTCTCAACTTTTAAAAAACCTGAATGAGGAGCTCATTCAGGAAAATCGGTCTTTGGAAACTATCAAAATCAGTCTAGAAGAAAACAAAACCAAGGTTGATAGATTGCGGACCAATCAACAAGAGAATAAGTTAGCACTCGACCACATAGTAAAAGAGAACAACGAGTTACAAAATCAAGTCTACACACTTGAGAAAGAAATTACGATTCTGAATATTCAGAAAGAGGCTCTTTCACAAGAAAGCAATCGGAACTTATCAGACACCACCATTAAAGAAACAGCATTAAGTGAATTCAATAAAGCCATTACTATCCTTGAAAATAAATTAGAATCTAAACAAAATGGGTATGCACTTTTGCAACAACTGGAGGATGAAGCTCAACAACACATTTCGGCAACGAAAGAATTAATTGTCACTCAAAAAGAACAACTGAATGCTAAAAATCGATTATTGGATGCTAAAAAAAACGAGTATAGCCTAACCAAATCGTTGGTAGACAATTTGGAAGGGTTTCCAGAATCTATCCGCTTCCTGAAAAAAAATGCCAGCTGGGCTAAAAGTGCGCCCCTACTATCAGATGTATTCTCTTGCAAGGAGGAATATCGTATATCGATAGAAAATTACCTGGAACCCGTCATGAATCACTATGTGGTAGAAAACCAAGCAGATGCTGTCCAAGCTATTCATTTATTGAGTGACTCTGCTAAAGGGCGAGCCCACTTTCTGGTGTTAGATGCCATTAAAACCAGCTCGAACCGCTCGTCTACAAGCACCTTTGATACAGAAAAATTCATCTCTGCACTGGACATCATCGACGTAGAACCCAAATACCTTCCGCTCTGCGAATTTCTATTACAACATGTGTATATACTTCAGTCTGATGATGGTGAACTTGAAACGCTCCTTCCCGAAAAGCAAATTGTAATTTTGAGCTGTAAAGGCAAATTTTCAAAATCTAGGATCGGAATGTCTGGCGGCTCCATTGGATTATTTGATGGCAAACGGATTGGTAGGGCCAGAAATTTGGAAAACTTAGCAAAGGATATTAAACTACTTGAAGCAAATATTCGTCAATTAAAAACAGAGGCCGATCAGTCAAGTCAGAAGTTAAATACACTCCAGTCATCTTCAAAAAAGCAAGAAATTCAACAAATACAACATGATATCAACGGCACACTGAATGAGCTAACTTCAATCAGAACAAAGGAAGAGCAACATCTTGCCTTTATTGAAAATAGCCAGACTAGAAAGCAGGATATCGAGCAGAAAATTGCCTCAATTGATCAGCGACTGCTCCAGCTGGAACCACAGCTCGATGAATTAAAAACACAAAAACAAATAAAAGCGGATTTCCTCGCCCAAAAACAACAAACTTATAGTGAATTAGCTGATTTACTGACACACCAATCTACGGCCTATAATCAGGAAAATATACACTTCCATCAGCAACAAAATAAGGTCGCGAACATTGAAAAGGATATTCAGTTTCATGCAAGTCAGGAACAATCACTGAACTCAAGAATAATCCTTCATGATCAAGAACTGGAGGAAAATCAGATCAGCATGAAACAGATTCTGCAACAATCCAATCATCCCAACGAGAATCTCACCCATATGTACGCAGAGAAAGAAGGATTAGAAAAAGGATTGGAAGAATTTGAACAAGAATATTATGCTTCGCGCGGATTGATTACTGAAACTGAAGAAAAAATAGCCCAACTCCGTAAGAATAAAGAACAAACTGATTTTATCACAAATGAGATTAAGGATAAAAAGAATGCACTAAAAATAGAATTAAATACATTAAAGGAGCGCCTATCCATTGAATTTTCGGTTGATATCACAGACTTACTGGATGTAGAGATCCCACCAGAAGAAAACGAGATGGATTTACGTGCAAAAACGAATCGTATCAAACGTCAACTGGATGAATATGGATCGATTAATCCGATGGCTATGGAAGCCTATCAAGAAATAAGTCAACGACACGACTTTATTCAAACTCAAAAAAAGGATTTATTAGATGCCAGAGCTTCTTTGATTCAGACGATAGAAGAAATTGACGATACTGCACGTGAAAAATTCATGATCACATTTGCGGCATGTAGAATGCACTTTATGGAGGTTTTTCGCTCGCTGTTCAACGAGGAAGATAGTTGTGATCTTATTCTAACCGACCCAGAAAATCCATTGGAAGCTGATATCGACATTGTAGCTAGGCCAAAAGGGAAACGGCCACTTTCTATTAATCAATTATCGGGGGGGGAAAAAACACTTACAGCTACCGCCTTACTTTTCTCCTTATATCTGCTTAAGCCTGCCCCTTTCTGTATTTTCGACGAGGTGGATGCACCACTAGATGACACCAATATTGACAAATTTAATACGATCATCCGTAAATTTTCTAATCAATCGCAGTTTATTGTCGTTTCCCACAACAAACGAACCATCGCTACTACAGACATCATTTATGGTGTAACGATGGTGGAACAGGGGGTTTCGCGCGTGGTAGCTGTGGATATGCGTGAAGTAGCTTAATATAGGATGATTTAGAAATTGACACGAATCAAGGTGCCACAAAAGCCTGAACGTTATATTTCTTTCTTAGTATCTTTTCCGTCGTCGCCATCTTTGGCATCCTTAAATTCCTTGACACCACGACCGAGACCGCGCATCAGTTCTGGAATTTTTTTGCCTCCAAAAAGTAATAAAACAACACACAAGATGATAATTAACTCTGGACCGCCAATATCAGCAAACAATAATACATTCGACATCATTACCTAAATTATTTTATATGCAATTCTGATTCTTTCTCTTTTGCATTCTTGAGTGCCTCTGGATTTTCCAAGGCATTATTTATATTTTTATGAATCTCTTGCTTAACTCCTTCAGACGCATCTTTAAACTCACGAATACCTTTACCTAAACCTCGAGCAAGCTCTGGGAGTTTTTTCCCTCCAAACAGGAGTAATATGGCAAATAAGATGATCATCGTTTCCGACCCACCTAAGTTTAGAAATAACAAAACTGGCTTCATGACTCAACAAATTAATTGGGCACAAATATACGTATTTTTGAATTGTGCATTTTGCAGGATCGTTGGTCCTCATTACTAATTCGCCAACCAGGTTTCGGGGTTCATTGGTACGGCACCTTTTCGAACTTCAAAATGAACTTCGGTAGTTCCGTCATCGGTGTCTGTCAATACCGTTCCAATAGGCTGCTTCAAAGAAACTTTTTGACCTTTATTTACACTCACTGACCGTAAGTTAGAATAAACAGTAAAATACTCCCCATGCCTGATCAAAATGGCATAAGACCCAGCGAAACTTTGCACCGTTGCCACTTCACCTGCAAAAACAGCTCTTACAGTAGACCCCACCGCTGTTTTTATATCAACTCCATTATTTTCTGTTTTTACATTGGCTCCGTAACGATGTAAGCCAAATGCTTCCATAATGACCCCATTGGCAACCGGCCAAGGCAAACTCCCACGACTACTTGAAAAATCAGAAGATAATTTAGCCGCCTCGGGCGTTGCAGCCAAGATGCTTGATCCTTTTGAAATTGGCTTTGACGTTGGAGCACTTTTATTGTTGGCCTTGGCTTTTGCAATCGCATCTCGTTCATCAGCCTCCGCTTTGCGTCTCGCATCTTCAATTTCTTTGTTGATCGCGTTCTGTATCGCTTTATTTAAACGGGCAGATTCTCTTTGTTTCTGACTAAGTTCTTGCTTTAGCTCTTTCTCTTGCTTAGAAAGTCCAGTTAATACCTTGGCCTGATTTTTTTTTTCTTTTCCTAAGGTTTGCTTTTCTTTCTCTTGATCCTGAAGCAAGTGATCCTTTTGCTGCTTATTATGATCCAGTTCGACGATTTTAACACTTAGACTTCTTTCTGTATTTGCAATATATTTTGCCTGCTTCCGTCGATATTCGCTAATTTGATGCAAATATTTTAAGCGTTTATATGCTTGATTAAAGTTGTGTGCTGCAAAAATAAACATCAGCTTGTTGTACGAATCTTTATTTCGAAAGGCAAAGAGGACCATCTTAGTATATTCCTTTTTAAGTTGAATCAGTTGTGATTGCAGGGCATGTATCGTACTCGTATTTTTAGATATCTGGTTTTTCAGCAGCAATATTTCGGAATTGATAGTGCCAATCTTTGCTTCGCGTAAATGA
>CAIOLR010000029.1 GCA_903859135.1 uncultured bacterium
CCCAGGATTAAAAAAGAGCCCAAATAAAACCACTCTCCTCCATCCTTTCTTTCTTGTTTCCTCCGTATCCTCAACTATATCCGTGATTGTATCTCTTGCATGGTAAAGCAACGGCTTTGGATCATCATTAAAAATCACGGGTACATCTTCGGTAACTTCGACTACAGTATCTGTGCACAGTAACGTATTTGTGGCTCTATGATACAAGACAGTTTCTCCAAAGGCCCCATCTCTAGATATAATCGGTCCCAACATTTCATAATCAAAATCACTTAACCACTCGGGGTAATAATTCGTCGATGTCGATTTGGAAGGAATTGCAAAAGTTCGACCCAGTGGGAAACCCAACAACGAACTGGGCAAATTGACAGGAACTGAATATTGACCTGGCTGAAGCCAAACTTTAGCCGATGGAAATTTCTGGGCAAGGACACTTGTATAGACTTTATGCTCAATAGCCACGGATCCTAAAACGATATGTCGAACTGGTCCATACTGAGCCACAAGATCTTTTAAAAATGAGAGACATTCTGGAGTGGGAGCGACAGCATCATAAATTAACAAGCCCCGTTTATCGACATTGCTGGATGCAGAGAGACGAACGACAGTCATTCGTATAGGAACTTGTACATTTAGTATGCCAAATTTTTGGTCCAACGTCCAGATTTGTTGAGGGACTAGAGTTTCAAAAATGGTCTTTTTTCGTTTATAAGGCCCGACGGGAAGAATTCCCCACAAACCATAATCAGTAGGCTGAAACTCTTGAGTTGAGAGGAGTGTTGCACTAATTCCAAGTGTTGCCACGGACGCCTCGACAATTTGACGACGTGAAAGTTGTGCCGTGGATTCTACTTTAGAAAGTCCACTTTCTATTGAAGTTGATTCACGTTTGAAGGAAAATGCATGTGAAAGCGCCAGGAGTGTGAAGAGGCAAGCTATGAACTGATGAAGGAGGACTTGTCGCCTCTGATGGTTATGCCCGATCATCTCCTCAATTCTAGCACTGTGTGATGATCGATTAATTCATATTACAAACCACTCGGCCTAACCCTACCCTAAACCCTAACCCTAACCCTAGCCACACCCTAACCCTAGCCCTAGCCTTTCAGGGTTTCAGGGTCTTTAAAAATATGTGCCTACGCATAGGAAGCCGTATGTAGCTAGATATTGCTGGCTTTATTTTTTATTTTTGTTGTTTCGAAATTACGAAATTACACTTTACGTACATGCGCAAACATTTCAATTTCAATCTACTACCAATGAGGAGCATAAATAGAACTCATGATTTTTTAAGACATAAAACGTAAAGAGTAACTGTAATCAGTATAGTAAACTTTGATTACTGATGGGTACAACGACATCGACAGAGTCAGATGAAAGGAATCGATAACCATATATATGCAATACCAAATAAAAAAAACTAAGCTATAACATGCGTGTCACCAACAAAATCATCATTATCGTGTCTACGAAATGAATCTCTCCTTTGAGGAGTTTTCGCACGTGAGTCCCGAGAAAATGAACGGGCGTTAACAATAACATCTTTCGTGTCATCATCTGGGCGACCTCGCTTTGACTGGCTACGAGCTTTGGATTTTCGCCTCTCGGATCGAGACCTTGCCGCATCTCGCTCCTCTTCTGTCAATAGCGAACGACTTTTCTCTTTATCTGCAGGAGGTACTGAGTTTTTCGCAACTACATATGCCAAGAAAGTAGCTAAGAAAAGAACACCACTAAATGTGAGGAAAAAATTGGCTTTCAGATCTTCAAACTTTTGCGCAGAGCTCTTGACATTCGTCTTTTGACTGCTACTACTACTGCTAC
>CAIOLR010000030.1 GCA_903859135.1 uncultured bacterium
CAAGGAATTATATGAACAGACGCAGGCTGATGCTCAAAATAAATACCCTAATCATAATCGTTATACTATTCAAGGAACTTATCAGTCGAAATCTGGCAATGAATATGTATTGAATGCAATCAATATTCCGCAGGGCTCTGTGCAAATTTCTGCAGGGACTATACCCTTGATAGAAGGTGTAGATTTTACGGTAGATTACAGTGCTGGGCGGGTTCGGATTTTAAATCAGGCAATTTTAAGTTCAGGGCAGCCTATTAATATTAAGCTGGAAAATAGTGAACTATTTGGCATACAGCAGCGCACTTTAATTGGATCTCGGTTTGATTATACGGTTAATAAAAAACTTCGTTTAGGTGCGACAATTATAAACCTAACCGAACGACCAGTTACTCAAAAGGTAGGTGCGGGGCAAGAGCCAATAGCCAATACCATTTGGGGCTTAGATGTCAATTATGCATCTAAGTCGCGTTGGCTCACTAGGATGGTTGATCGAATTCCCCTCATCAGTACAAAGGCACCTTCAAATGTTACTTTCAGTGCCGAATATGCTAATTTGATACCAGGTACCCCTAAAACTGGAATTGGTTATTTAGATGATTTTGAAGCAACTAGGTCCGTGATCGATCTCAAAGGTTTTTTGCCTTGGCAAATATCTGGAACCCCACAACAATTTATAGAATCAGCTAATTTAAGCTCTTCGGGTTCGTACAGTCTTACTTACGGCTATAATCGAGCACGATTAGCCTTTTATTCCATAGATCCCCTTTTCTATATAAGTGGTTCTACTACTCCGCCAAATATTCAGAATAACAATACCGAGTTATCCAACCATTATGTTCGTCAAGTGATGGTACAGGAGGTTTTTCCATTTCAGCAATCATCAACTGGAGCGCCCTTCCCTCTTTCTACGTTAGACTTAGCATTTTATCCTAAAATTCGAGGCCCGTATAATTACACTACTACGAATTTGAATAGTGATGGAACATTTGCCGACCCTCAAAATCGCTGGGGCGGTATGTTTAGAAGAATAGATTCTAACGATTTTGATGCATTGAATGTGGAATTTATCGAGCTGTGGATGTTGGATCCTTTTATTTATAAACCCAATAGCTTAGGTGGTGATCTGTATCTGAACATAGGTAATATTTCAGAGGATATTTTGAAAGATGGTAGGCAGAGTTTTGAAAATGGTTTACCCATCAATGGGGATCTATCTCAAGTAGATCAAACTATTTGGGGCAACGTTCCAAAATTACCAGCGGTGGTACAAGCATTTAGTAACGACCCTAGCGCACGACAATATCAAGATGTCGGTTTAGATGGCTTGAGTGATTCGGATGAGAAAACGAAATTTGCAGATTTTTTAGCCAATGCAAAAGTAAATGGAACCCTTACTGTTGCTGCTGCTGAACAACTAGAGAGTGATCCTTCATCAGATGATTTCCACTACTTTAGAGGAAGTGACTTAGATGTATTTAATCAAGTAGGTGCAGGCATTCTAAAACGCTACGAACTTTATAATGGAACTGATGGAAATTCAAAAACATCACAACAATCTAATGCTCAAACAGGGATAGAGAACACAGCCTCAGCCTCACTTCCCGATGCCGAAGATGTTAATCGGGATAATAACATGACTCAGGCCGACCAATACTGGGAGTATAAAATTTCTATTCGTCCAGGTGATATCAAAAATATTGGAACGAACTATGTCGCGAATATTGTGCCAGCAAGTGTACAATTGGCAAATGGTGTAAATAAAACGGTAAACTGGATACAGTTTAAAGTTCCAGTAGCAGTAGCTACCAGAAATTCTGATTGGAGTAGTTCAGGACCTGATTTTGGGAAAAAGGCAATCGGAGGTATTCAAGATTTTAAATCTATCCGTTTTATGCGCATGTTCTTGACCAACTTTGCGGATACGGCTGTAATGCGTCTTGCCAAATTGCAATTGGTACGAAGTGAGTGGAGACGCTATCTTTCACATGTGCTTTATGATCCGTTGATAGCAAATCCAACGGACAATTCAATTTTTGATGCGGGCACGGTGAGCTTAGAGGAGAATGGAAAAAGTAGCCCCATTCCCTATGTACTGCCACCAGGCATCAACAGAGAGACTGATTTTAACAATGTTCAGTTTAATACGCAGCTAAATGAACAGTCTTTAGCAATTAACGTAAGAAATTTAGATCCTGGTTATGCCAGAGCGGTATATAAAACATCCGTTGCCGATTTCAGGTCTTACCGTAGGATGCAAATGTTTATCCACGCAGAAAAAAACCCCTTGGATCTTTCTGGTCCTACTGCGATTAATGATAATGATGTTCGTGCATTTATACGTTTTGGTTCTGATAATGTAGATAATTATTATGAGTATGAAATTCCACTAAAGGTTACTGGGGGAGGAACGACCGATCCGTATGCGATCTGGCCCGACGCAAATAGTATGAATGTCGAAATACAGGCATTTCAACTGGCGAAAATAGCACGTAACAACGCTACTGATCCAGCAAATGGTTTCCCTTGGGCTATTGATAAGCCATTTACATATCCTTATCAGGGAAATGTAATCACCATCAAGGGCCAGCCCGACATGAGCAATGTGTTGATGTATATGCTTGGAGTTAGAAATGCTAACCCTGTAGGTACATCAGCTAAGAGTGCGGTCGTATGGTTCAATGAATTGCGATTGACAGATCCTGATTTACGAGGAGGATGGGCCGCTACAGGTAGGCTTACTGCTCAACTAGCCGACTTGGGTAATGTAACTATTGCTGGAAATAAAAGTACAGCCGGTTTTGGCTCTGTCAACAATCGGATCAACGAACGCAGTCGAAATAGTGTTGAAGGAGTCGATCTATCGTCCAATATAGAGCTGGGTAAATTTCTTCCAGCACGTAGTGGAGTTAAAATACCCATGTTTGTTGGGTATTCTAAAAAAGTAAGTACACCACAATATGATCCTAGGAACCCAGACTTGGAACTGAAAACAGTTCTTGCAAATTCATCTGAAAAAGTACAAGATTCTGTATTGCTGCGTGTGCAAGACTACACTACCAATGCAAGTATTAATTTTACAAACGTTCGTAAGGTTAAAACTGCCACGAATAGTAAAAGTCATCTTTGGGATGTCGAAAATTTAAGTGCCTCCTATGCTTACACTGAATATTTTCATCGTGATCTGATTGTCGAAAACAATTTGCAAAAAACTTACCGTGCAAGTGTAGCATATGCCTACTCTAATCAGCAAAAAGTATTTACACCCTTCACAAAGTGGAAGTTGATTAAAGCCAAACCACTTGGACTTATTCGTGATTTTAACTTTAGTCTACTGCCTTCCTCTCTTAGTTTTAACACTACGGTGGATCGTCTTTATTCAGAAAATAAATTACGTAGCGACGATCCACTAAATCCAATAAACACTTTTTATAATAAAAATTTTCAAATGGTACGCACATATGGCCTTACGTGGAATCTGACCCGGTCCGTGCAGGTTGATTTTCGTGCGACCAATACCTCGGTAATTGATGAGCCACCTGGTAGTATCACGAGTGGCGTTAGAGATACTATTTGGCAAAATTTACTCAAGTTGGGACGCACCACGAATTATACGCACAACGTAAACATGTCGTATAATTTGCCTATTAATAAACTGCCAGGGCTAGATTGGGTAACACTTGGTACGCGGTATAGTGCTAGTTTTACGTGGACGGGTGAACCCCTCGTTACAGCAAATAGTCCTGCTGGGATGAACTATGGTAATACGATTCAAAACACGAGGGCTATACAGGTTAACCCGACATTGAATATGAATAGCTTTTACAATAAGTTTAAATTTATTCGGGATATAAAAGATCAAAAAAATGGATTGAGTTTTGTGGCTAATGTATTGACCAGTTTGAAAAGTGTCAGTGGAGCTTATATTCGCACGGAGGGAGTCTTTTTACCTGGATATTTGCCTAATACTAATTTGTTGGGGCAAAACCTCGTTTTGGCTTCACCTGGGTTAGATTTTGCTTTCGGAAGCCAAAGGGATATTCGAGATGATGCGCGCGCGCATGGATGGATTACAGTCAACCCGCTGTTAAGCACACCATATAATACTACGTATAAAGAGGATTTGAATTTACGTGGCATCGTTGAACCCATATCTGATCTTCGGATTGAACTGAACACTACGAAAAGCCGTAGCCTCAATTATGCTACTAACTTCAAATATTTAGCTGATCAGAGCAGTCTTCAGAGTTTCAGTCCAATGACTACAGGAAATTATAGCGTATCATTTTTTACATTGTGGACATCACTTGATTCAGAAGAGCCAATCACAAATGCATCCAATACATTTAATCTGTTTCAATACAATAGAGCCACTATATCAAGAAGGTTAGGTCAAACAAATCCAAATTCAGCAGGGGTAGGAGTAGATGGCTATGCCGACGGTTACAGTAAAAATTCACAGAATGTGATTGCTCCAGCCTTTATTGCAGCATATACAGGTAGAGACGCTGATCATGTTAGTTTAACTAGCTTTCCCTCATTCCCAATTCCTAATTGGCGGATTACGTACAATGGTTTGACAAAAATTGATCTTCTTGGCCGATTATTTTCATCTATTGATATCAATCATGCGTACAATTCGATATACAGTATTAGTAATTTCAACTCTTTAGTCAACTATCAGGAAATGAATGGAGCAGTAAGTGCAAGAGATGTCAATAATGATTTTTTGCCCTCTTATCAATTTTCAGCAATATCTATTGCTGAGCGTTTCGCACCCCTTGTTGGCTTCAATGCACATTTGAAAAACAACATGACCGTTAGTTTTGAGTATCGAAAAAATCGTGGACTTAGTTTGAGTTTGGCTAACGGTCAGCTAACCCTACAAAAAGATGGAGCACTTGTATTTGGGTTTGGATATAGGACAAACAAATTCCGTTTCCCCTTTGGTTTGTTCAGACAATTGAAAATAACCAATGATTTGAATTTTAAATTTGATTTCGTTGTCAATGATCGTAAAACAATCATTTATAGGACCGATGTTGCGAATGCTGAAATATCTGCGGGATCAAAAAATATTGCCATCAACCCATCTATTGATTATGTCTTGAACAAACAATTCAATGTTCGTGTATTTTATACGAATAATGTTACCAAGCCTTATACTTCCCAAACGTTTGATACTGCCTTTAGCACTTTTGGATTCGCTATCAAATTTAATTTGCAATAAGCAGCTCAAATTGATTGAGCATATTTTTCATTTGGTGTGGATCAAGTATATTTGGCGCAAATAATCAATATACAAAGATGAATTTTCCATCAGAACTAAAATATACCAAAGATCACGAATGGGTTCGTATCGAAGGAAAATGTGCTTATGTTGGCATTACCGAATTTGCTCAACAGGAGCTAGGCGATATTGTGTACGTTGACATCAATACCGTTGGTAAAGAAGTTCCCCAAGAGGATGTATTTGGAACCGTTGAAGCCGTAAAAACGGTATCCGATTTATTTATGCCTATTACAGGAACAATAATAGAGTTTAATAAAAAATTAGATACCAATCCCGAACTGGTGAATAGTGATCCTTACGGTGAAGGTTGGATGGTGAAGGTTGACCTCGTTGATTTCGTTCAGGTCGATAGCCTATTGTCAGCGGATGATTATAAAGTTGAAATAGGACGATCATGTTAAAGGCACTGAGGTATCAGTATTTGGCTCTCCTATGGGTTGTTTTTATACTGATCATGTGTCTGATGCCTCCACAGGGTGGGAGCAAAGCCCCATTTTTTTTCGAGGGATTTGATAAACTTGTTCATATGGGCCTCTTTTTTGTATTCACTATCTTGTTATTTTATGGAAAAGTTCAACAACAGTTGAGTTGCAAGTATGGCCTATTAACACTCGTTAAAATAATACTGTTGACAGCCATTTTAGGTGGAGGTGTCGAATTGTTACAGTGGAAAGTTTTTACGTATCGTTCGGGTGAATGGTGGGATTTTTTTTCAGATATGGTAGGCGTTGGAATGGGTATTTTTAGTTATATCTGCTTCACCTCAGCATTTTCCATTTCGACAGGCTCAGTGTCAAGAGGTGAGGGAGATAAATTAATTAAGCGTTAGAATATGTTGTATGAAAAGGATAGAAATTTAATCAACATGTCTCCCTCTCCTCTGGAGAGGGTATGGGTGAGGCTTTTTTGTTTTTTATTCTTAATTATCTCATTGAGTTCTTGTGGGATATTTAAAAAAAAATGCGATTGTCCTCATTTCAAGTCTAACCAGGTTAATGCATCAAGATAGAAGTTTATGGATCCTTATTTGTATTTAATTTAAATAAGCCATACTTTTGAGCCATTAAAAACAACCATGAAGCTTTCGCAACTAGAACCAGGTCAATCGGGTATCATTAAGGAATTTACGGACCTGGAAATGTCAGTTAAGTTGATGGAGATGGGTTGTTTGCCAGGAGAGCCCATTCATGTAGAGCGGGTAGCACCCTTTGGAGATCCCATGGCCATCACTGTTTCGGGTTATCAGCTAAGCTTGCGAAAGCTCGAAGCTTCAACCATCATATTGAGATAATTTACGTGAGATGCGACCGAAAAATTGCCCTAGTTGGAAATCCAAACTCTGGGAAATCTACTCTATTTAATATTTTAACTGGGCTCAACCAGAAAATTGGTAACTTTCCAGGCGTCACGGTAGATAAGAAAGTGGGCCACTGCACACTTCTTGACGACAGTAGAATTCGAGTGATAGATCTTCCTGGAACGTATAGCCTTTATCCAAAAAGTAAGGATGAGCGTATTGTGATGGAAACGCTCATTGATAAAAAAAATACCACACATCCAGACGTCATTATTTTTGTAGCTGATGCAAGCAATTTAAGGAGGAATCTACTCCTTTACACGCAAGTGGCAGATCTCAAAATTCCCGTCATCATTGCTTTGAATATGATGGATTTGGCCAGTAAAAGTGGAATAGAGATAGCCATTGATGCTTTGTCGAACAAGCTAGGCGTGCAAGTAATACCCATATCAGCACGTAATAGCGAAGGGATAGATCAACTCAAACAAGCGATTCAATACACGAGTGAAATACCCGTACAAGTCGACACCATACAAGTCTCAGAACTCGCCCCTGGTTTGGTAGAGAGGATTGCTGAAGAAATGCATATTAATGGGCCTTACATTGCACTGCAACTAGTACATCAATATGATCAACTGAGTTTTTTGAGCACAACAGATCGGAGTCGAATAGGGGCAATAGCGCAAGCATTTTCATTTCATTCGCAAAAAGTGCAAGCTGCAGAAATAATTGCACGCTATAATTTTATTAATGATGTTCTTTTTGATACGCTTAAACTAAAGGAGGGTGCTAAACGTGAGACGGTTAGCAATCGAATAGATGCAATTCTAACGCATAAGGTATTTGGCTTTGTTATTTTTTTTGCTGTATTATTCCTGGTTTTTCAGTCGATATTTTCGTGGTCAGCCTTCCCAATGGATTTGATCAAGGAGCTGTTTATTTGGCTCGGGAATGTAGGACATCAGCTACTTCCAGTTGGTGTACTTACCAATTTGTTAATTGATGGAGTATTAGCAGGCTTGAGTGGAGTGTTGGTTTTTGTCCCACAAATAGCCATCCTGTTTGTCTTCATTTCTATTCTTGAGGATACGGGATACATGTCTCGGGTTACTTTTATGATGGATAAAATCATGCGTAAAGTGGGCTTGAACGGAAAATCTGTGGTTCCTTTAATTGGTGGTTTTGCATGTGCTGTACCATCCATTATGAGTACTCGAAACATCGAAAATTGGAAAGATCGGATGATTACGATCATGGTAACACCTTTGGTGAGTTGCTCAGCTCGACTACCTGTTTATACTTTACTTATTTCTTTAGCCGTGCCCAATCAAAGGGTATTAGGATTTATCAATATGCAGGGCTTGGTATTGATGGCGATGTATGTATTAAGTATGGTGAGTGCCCTTTTAGTCGCTTGGTTAATGAAACAAATGGTGCGTTCACGCGAGCGGGGCTACTTCATCATGGAGCTACCTGTGTACCGCATGCCCCGTTGGAACAATGTACTTTTAACCATGTATCAAAAAGTAAAAGCATTTGTCTTTGAGGCAGGTAAAGTAATTGTTGCGGTATCTATTGTTTTATGGGTTTTGGCTTCATACGGTCCTGCAGATAGTCAAGAAAGAGCCGAGCGCGTCTATGAATCTTCAACTTACACTGAAAAGTATACCTCCCAGGAAATAGAGCGCTTAAAAGCTTCTGCTAAATTAGAGTATTCATATGCAGGTATTTTGGGTAGAGCGATAGAGCCAATTATCAAACCTTTGGGTTTTGATTGGAAAATTGGCATTGCTTTGATTACATCTTTTGCAGCACGGGAAGTTTTTGTTGGGACCATGGCTGTCATTTATAGTGTAGATGCAGCAAATACAGAATCTGTTCAACAAAAAATGCGATCGGCGAAAAATCCAGATACGGGATTGCCTGTATTTACCACTGCTGTTGCATTCTCATTAATGGTGTTTTATGCTTTTGCGATGCAATGTATGAGTACACTGGCTGTGGTCTATCGTGAAACAAAAAGTTGGAAATGGCCAGCCATTCAGTTTGGGTACATGACGGCTATGGCTTATTTTGCTAGTCTGTTCGTTTATTTTTGCTTAAATAGAATTGGATAAAATTGCCATACTCGATCAATATCTTCCTTCTGGTGTTGCACCTGCAATAGCTCGTTGGATTGATTTCTATCAATGTCAATTTAAAATATCACGCAGTCGTACTACCAAACTCGGTGACTATCGCCCACCATATCGTGGATTAGGTCATCGTATATCGGTGAATTATAACCTCAATTCGTATGCTTTTTTAGTGACCACTGTTCATGAATTTGCACACCTACTTACGTGGAATGAGCATAAGCGTAAGGCAAAACCGCATGGTAAAGAATGGAAAAGTAATTTTAAACGGATGATGGTGCCATTTC
>CAIOLR010000031.1 GCA_903859135.1 uncultured bacterium
GCTTTTAAAGCATGAAAATATCATAACGTCATGAAAAGAACATTCCAACCTTCGCAGAGAAAAAGAAGAAATAAACACGGTTTTAGAGAGCGTATGAGCTCTGCTAATGGAAGAAGAACATTAGCCTCCAGAAGAGCCAAAGGCAGAAAAAGACTATCTGTATCTGACGAGGGTCGCCATAAATCATAGTTTTAACTTTCCTTTGTAGTCAAAAGCTACGGGATTTTAGATTAGTCTAGTCTTACAAATAGGCTAAAGTAATCGATTATGTATACATTTAATAAAGAAGAACGATTGTGTAATAAAAGACTTTTAACTAAGCTTTTCCACAGTGGTTCTTCTCTTATTTTACACCCCTTTCGGATTGTTTGGCTTGCCGAAGATCTTTCCGTTCCTGCCCAAGTCGTCATCAGTGTTCCTAAACGGAATTTCAAGAGAGCCGTTGACCGGAATTTACTCAAGCGGAGAATTCGTGAGATTTATCGCTTACACAAATCAGCGTTTCTTTACTCGTTCCTAGATTGCCAATCAATTTTATTGGGTATCACCTACATTGGCAAAGAAATTGCTGAATACCCCCATATGGAGAAAAAAATGCTAGCTGCTTTTGAAAAACTAAAAAAATCTTACTCAGCGTCGTGATTATTCGTTTCATCAACTTAGCTATCGAATATTCTTTTCTGCTATTGATACGCATGTATCAATACTTACTATCCCCTTTGCTAGGAGCTTCATGCCGATACACCCCCACTTGTTCCGAATATGGCATCATCGCTTTAAAAAAACATGGACCATTCAAAGGTTCGTGGCTAACCCTAAAACGACTGTTACATTGTCATCCATGGGGTGGACATGGGGAGGATCTAGTGCCCTAAAAAGCCTCACACCGCCCTCTCCGTTTCGACAAGCTTAATGTTTCGAAGGAGGGGATTCTACATATTTATAATCTATGAAATGAAAAATCTAATTCTACTCATCGAAACAGCAACAACAACATGTTCAGTAGCTTTGGCGGAAAACGGTCGCATTCTTTCTAAAAAAGAGCTGAATGAACGTAATATTCATGCCAGTCATATTACCTTGTTTATTGACGAAGTGATGCACCGTGCAGAGAAAGCATACACCGACCTCAATGCTGTGGCCGTCAGCCAAGGACCAGGATCTTATACTGGATTGCGCATTGGTGTATCTACAGCAAAAGGGCTTTGCTTTGCACTCGACATCCCTTTGATTGCCGTAAGTACGCTCCACGCAATGGCAGTAGGCATATTAGAAACCATTTCGATCCAAGATGAACAAACACTTCTGTGCCCCATGATTGACGCCCGAAGAATGGAGGTATATACTGCACTATTTGATACGAATTTAGTAGAGGTAGAAAACACGCAAGCCAAAATTTTAGACGAAACATCTTTTGACGCGTATCTAGAAAACCATACGATTCTATTCTTTGGAGATGGTGCCGAAAAATGCAAATCCCTGTACGGCCACCGATCGAATGCACGATTCGTTGATTTTGAAAACGCTGCATCCCATTTAAGTGCACTCGCAGAACAAAAATTAAAAACTGGAAAAATAGAAGATGTAGCCTACTTTGAGCCCTATTATCTGAAAGATTTCATGCCGACGAAACCGAACAAAAACTAGTTAAACCGGCGAAGTATCCGAGGAGAGTTGAATCCTGGTATCCATGGAGAATTAGATCGATGGTACATCACATAACCAAACTTAGCACTAAAGCCTAAATAGAAGGAAATACCAGCTCGATCCCCTTTTGATCCCTTGATAATATTGTAGGTATCTGGTATTTGGTTACTGCCCATGTAAAATTCACAATTTGGAGACTTGATCATAAACTGCCCCCCAAGTTGAAAAGAAGTATCTGGATTATAGGATGTAGAAGCTGATAAAAATACATTTCCAATGATATTATAGCGATGAATTAGCGCAAGATCCCAGCCTGGATAAAATATATTTTTTGAAAGAATGAGGCCAAGTCGATAATCATTCATATCCCTACTAACCAATGCTTCCAGCTTTCCAGTGGTCGGATTTGTAGTATTTTTTTGACCAATGATGTTGGAGCCATGGATTAATCCTACATCTTTCAGATTACCTATAAGGTACCATCCCCTTCGCGTTTTCAAATTGGCACTTAGTGTAATTGAGGCTCCTGGCTTACGAATCCCTGGCCATATCGAACTGCTATCATTTATACTACTCAAATAACTTAATTTTATCCCTAAACCTAATTTTTGATTATAAGAGCCTGTTTAAAAATGATAGAGGAATAATATTATAGGCCTGAAAACCGATTGGAATTAGTCTTTTTGTTGTGACGAAACTTCAAAAAAATGTATCCAACCGATTTATCAGAAACCCAGTGGCAATTTATTAAAAAGA
>CAIOLR010000032.1 GCA_903859135.1 uncultured bacterium
GTTTTGTCACAACAAAAAAACTCGTTCCAATCGGTTTCTCAGGCCTATAGCATTATTCCTCTCTCATTTTTAAACAGGCTCTTAATAAATTATGAAAAAAATTCAAATTGGATAACGTTCAAACACTGAGCGCATTGGAAATGGAAAAATTAAATGATGGTTGTTTCTGGTGTGGTGTGGGTAAAGTTGTGAATAATACCTTTAGACCTGTTGTTGGAGGAGCACTAGCCATTGGAGGAGTAGTAACTGCAAACCCAGCTTTAGTAGTAACAGGAGTAGCATTAGCGGTAGTTAAATAAATTAGATTGGGAGCGAATTATTGAAACTGTCTTTCAAAATACACTCCTTCTATTTAAACAAAAGACCAAGTCAAGTGGAGCTCGCTCTGTAAAACTTGGTCTTTTGTTCCAGAAAATATCAAGTACAAATCAGTAGAAAATATAAAAAATGAAAAATTTAGAAATATTCGGTGTTCAAGAAATGAACACAATCGAAATGAAAGAACAGAGTGGCTGGCGGTTGGGCTTGGTTTGAAAGAGTTGCAAATTGTGCGGTAAAAGATGTAGTGAAAGTAGTTCAAAAACTTCCAGAAATAGTAAAGTTACCCCCGTGTTTCCCAAAGCCATATTGAGGTAATAAAAGGCTACGTTCCTAGTAATGGTAGCGAATTGATGGATTGGAATCTTCTGAAGACCTAATCCATTAATTTATAAATAGTGTCCACTAAAATTTGCTGCTGAGTCCGATATATAGCCAATGCTAAAAATGTGGCTAATCTGATCAAACAATTCCATCCAAAAACAAATTCCACAAACAACGTGAACAGATTTCTAGCAA
Organism: uncultured bacterium; assembly: GCA_903859135.1. GTDB lineage: Bacteria > Bacteroidota > Bacteroidia > Sphingobacteriales > Sphingobacteriaceae > Daejeonella. The sequence goes on from CAIOLR010000032.1 coordinate 838, forward strand.
TAACAATAGCTCTCTTTTTAATAATATTTAAAACTGCTGAAGCACAAGTGGGTCCAAAGCGATCTGGTCCACAACCATCCCATGTCAATTGGCGCAGTATCGAAAACCATGCAGTAAAAGTGATTTTTCCTGATTCTAATCTAAAAGAAGCAAAACGAATAGCGGATGTTATTCAACACATCAATCAAAAAGCAACGGTTTCTGTTGGAGCTAAGCATAAAAAGATTGATCTCCTTTTGAACACCAATACTACACAAGCAAATGGTTATGTAGGGTTAGCTCCGTACCATAGTCAGTTTTATGCAACTGGGCCGCAAAACCTCAGCCATTCTGGCACACTTGATTGGCTAGACGACCTCGCCATCCATGAATATCGACACAGCTTGCAATTGTGCAATGCAAATAGGGGTAATACTAAGCTACTTCATCTTCTCGGCGGAGAGACAGGGTGGGCAATGAGTGCATTCCTCTCTATCCCCAACTGGTTTTTTGAGGGAGATGCGGTATTAGCTGAAACTATTCTATCACCTGCTGGTCGGGGGCGTACACCTAGCTTTTTTGAAGAGCAAAGAGCCTTGCTGTTGAATGGTAAAAACTATTCCTACATGCAAGCCAGAAATAGGTCGTTCAAAAACTTGATCCCAAATCATTATCCACTTGGTTATGCCTTGATAAATTACGGTAGAAATCAGTATGGTCCTGAACTATGGTCAAACGTATTGGCCGATGCGGGTAGTTTTCGATCGGGCAATAAAAAGCATTATGTGTATCCATTTTCAAGTTCACTCAAACATCATACAGGTGTCTCCACACCTACTTTATATAAGCTAGCCTATGCAGACCTTAAGCAGCAATGGGAGAAAGAATTGACTACGTTGAAATTGACTTCAACCACGCCAGTCACTCATAAAAATCACAAAGTGGTCACAGATTATTTGTTCCCTCATTTTTTGGCGGATGGAAGTATTGTTTGTCTGAAAAACAGCTATGATGAAACGACCCAATTGGTGAAAATTAAAGAGGGAACTGAAACCACATTGACTTCGATAGGCATAGCAACCGAACCCTTCTTAGCACTTGAAAACAATAAAGTGGCATGGACAGAAATGCGTAAAGATGGACGACGAGATGCCGTTGAATATAGTGTGGTGATGAGCTTTGATTTGACTTCGGGCCTAAAAAAGCAAATAACGCGTAAAAGCAAATACTTCAGTCCAGCTTTTTCGTCCGATGGGAATAGCTTGGTTATTGCTGATGCCAATGAATATATTCGAAATAGTCTGAAAATAGTAGATGAAAAAACAGGTTCAGTCATTCAAACCATCCCGAACGAACAAAATGATTTCTTGTCTTATCCCAAATGGACTAATCAGGATGCAAGTATTGTTTATTTAGCCCGACGAAACTCGAAGGTGTGCATGCTTAAATACGATTTGGCTTCTAAAACCACGAACGAACTAACGGATTGGTCTTCGCATACCATTGGAGCTTATACTGTTCATAAAGACCTGGCTTATTTCACTTCCTCTTTCTCTGGAATCAATAACATCTATGTTGTTAATTTGAATGGAGATAAACAAATTCGCCAACTGACTTCCGTACGCATAGGAGCCGATATGCCTGCCGTGTCAGCAGATGGTCAGCTACTGGCTTTGATAGAGCAAACAGCGATGGGTAAGCAACTGACTTCTTTACCTGTGAATAAAGATGCATTGGCTTCTGCTCCTGTAGAGGTGACTGCACCTGTGGATATGGCTAGGTACCGTGTGTTGACTACCCATGTGGAGACGAATATTTTAGATGACATCCCGCAAGGAGATTATCAGGTACGAAAATATGGCGGTTTGTTACCTGGAGTAAAACTGCATAGTTGGATGCCAGTGGTCACGCTTCCAGCATATGCCAATGCGAGGGATATGGGGGTGACCACGGTCATGGCCGACATACTTGGGAATTTTTCGGCTGAGGCAGCGGCCTCCTATAATAGCAATGAGAGTACGTTTCGTTACGGTGGCGGATTTACCTATTCAAAGTATTATTTGCCCATTTCTGCACAATTTAGTTTAGGCAATAGAACTGCCAATAGCTTTTCGGCTGATGGGAAGACCGTTCTGAGCAGGACATTTAATCAAACGAATGTGAGTGTTGGACTTACATTACCTCTTAACTGGTACCGAGGAAACTATATGACAGGGCTTGCAGTGAATACGGCTATGAGTCATATTTCAACGAACAACGATAGTTTCGCTAGACTTGGCAAGAATAAGCCACTTCAATTTAATTCCATGAAAATAGGTGCAACCTTTTTCAATGTTCGGCAGAAAGCACTTCAAAACACGAATACTAAATGGTCGCAAGCAATAGAATTAGGCTATAATCGATCTTTAAATCAAGCAGTATCTGCAGACCGATTGACATTAAAAACGAATGCAACGACAATGGGCTTGCGAAAAAACCATGGCTTGCAATTTGGATTTAAGCTGGTAAAAGAGCAGAACGGTAATGATTATTTATATGAAGACTTATTTGAGCATGCACGTGGTTATAGTTCCAATCCGCGCGATTTAGAGTATGTGTTTTCGGCAGATTATAGCTTTCCGTTAGCTTATCCTGATTTTGGTTTTGGCGGGGCCTTCTTTTTTAATAGAATCAGAGCGAATATGTTCTATGACATGGGCCGACTTCATCAAAATGCCAAGATGGTATCGAGTCAGAATTCGGTAGGCGCAGATATCATGATCGATATGAAAATTTTGAATACGGCGCCTTTGTCTGTTGGCTCTAGAAGTTCTTTTTTACTTAATCAAGACCTGCGTAATCCTGGTAACAAGACTAAATTTGATATCATTTTTTCGATGCCTTTCTAGCGAGCATTGTTGAAATTAAATGAGGATTCTTTCAGTTGAAAGGATCCTCATTTAGCAATTATACCCCAAAGAAGCTAAACGAAGACGATCCATATTTGCGCCGTTCTTTAAAATTAGGATCATTATCTAGGCGTTTCATGCTTGGGTGCTCTAAGATTAAACAACCTTCGGGTTTGAGCAAATTTTGTTCAACTATTATTGATGGGATTTGTGGTAGCTGGGGTAGATCATATGGAGGATCGGCAAATATTAAGTCGAATGGTTCCATGTCTTGCATCAGAAATTTAAAAACATTGGCTTTGGTAGGATGAATGGCATGTAACTCGTATTGTTCTGCCATTGCTTTTAAATAGTTACAACAGCCAAAATTAGAATCGACTGAAACAATTTCTGGGACACCTCGTGAGGCAAATTCGATCGAAATACTACCTGTTCCGCTGAACAGATCCAGGACGCGTATTTGCTCAAAATCAAATCGATTATTTAAAATATTAAACAGTGCTTCCTTCGCTAGATCAGTGGTGGGTCTTACTGGTAAATTTCTGGGTGGGTTTAAGTGTAAACCTCTTAGTTGGCCACCAATTATTCGCATAAATTCAAACTAATAAGAGAGAAAAATAAATGTGGCGCCAATTGGTCGGTGAGGTCTGATTGAACAAGCAATTGTCGTGTGTTCAAAAAGTGAATATCCTGAAAGTATTTCTGAATGCGTTGGTAGTACGCGTCATTTTTTTCGATAGCACCCGCGAGAAGGATTTTGGTTTGTGCTGGATCGAGGTTTAATTCTTTCACGATCGTAAGTAAAAAATAATTGAACTCATCAGCATTGACACAGTCGAACAGGTTGTAAAATTTCAGTCTGTCAGAATCAAATACGGCAACTTCAATGGTTTCTGATTGAATATTAAGGCCAAAGGAAGTGCCTCCATTTCCAGCAATCATTGAATCCATTCCTGCAATAAAAGAATCAGCCTGACTAAAAAAATGTGCTTGATGAAAACGAGTTTGTAATGCTTCTTGTCGTTCAAGTTCTATGGTAACTACATTTTTTATACCCGCAGATTTGATGTCATTAATTTGAATACGATGATCCATGTGAGTGCCCAATTGGGTAAACTTGGCATATTCTTTTACGAGTGACGGATCAAAAAGTTCATCTGGAATAAAGGTAAATTGGGAAGTTTGTAAGCCTATTTTGATTTGTCTAAAAGGAAGCTGGAGTTCCGTATGTGTATTGAATAGGGTATCTAGTTTATCCAATATCAAGATATTACTAGCAATACGAGAACTAAAAAGTACTTGCAGCTGATTAGATGCATGATCTACGATGGCATACGAAATTCGTGCTGGACTTAGTTCTACGAGTAGGTCACATTTTTCAGCGTACTGCGATTCAAAATTTTCGTCTTTAAGATACTGTTCCATGTGATTTATTTTAACAGGTTCAGGAGTCAGAAGACTCCTAAACCTGTTCGTTAATCCGTAGAGACGCTGACGCTTAAACTACGGACAGCTTGTTTTTTATTAAAGCAGCGTAACATCAGATTTCAATAAACATTAGTGCGTATCCGTACCATGCATACCATGTGGGTGCCCATGGGCCAGCTCATCAGGCTTGGCTTCGCGAACATGGAGAATGGTGCCTATAAAATGAAGGTCTTTGCCAGCCATGGGGTGATTTAAATCAGCAATAACGAGGGTTTCTGTTACCTCAACAACGCGCGCTCTAAGTCGATTACCTTCATTGTCTTGCAGGGGAATCATAGAATTAATTTCTGGTTTTTCCATGTCACCAAATAGGTCCAGGGGTAACTCAGCAATGGCATTTTCATGGATATCGCCATAAGCATCAGCGGCAACTAATCCAAAATCATAGTTTGTGCCAGCTGTTAAGCCTGCTAAATTTTCTTCAAATTTGGGTAACATCATCCCCGTACCATATAAAAATACAAGTGGATTCTCTTCGTTGGCTTGCTCTACAAATACTTTCTCGCCATCTTGATTGATGTGTAAATCGTAGGTTAATGCAACTACGGTATTCGGCTTAATAGTCATTGGTTGAAATTGATTGTGAGATATGCATCAGGGGTATCATGCCCTATTTGTAAGCCTATCTCGATTAAAAAATTTGTTTAATTGCATCGTCCACCTCAGTACAAGGCAAATGGCAAACGTTGTTTTTGCAGACAAATAAGCTAGTTGTGGAATCACTCCACTTGTCTCGGAGCAAAGGTAAGCTTCCTGAAGTTCCGCCCAAAAGAATTTTATTCGGAATAAAATGTTTTTCTAATTCGTAGCGTTTCACTTCTGATTCTGGGCCTGTAATGGCTATTTCGAAAAGTCCGAATAGTTGATTTAAAAGTAAAGAGGCCCAATTTGAATAGGCCGATCCGTAGTGTTTGATATGGGGATATACGTTACGCAGCTGCTGTGAGGCAATGGCTAAATAGTCTGCATGATCAAAAAAATGACCTAGTTTGAATAAATTATGAGCCATCACCGAGTTGGAGGCAGGAATCACATTATCCATTATTTCCTGCTTATTGGCAATTAATTGTTCCGCAGACTTTGATACGTAAAAAAATAGTCCACTTCGTTGATCATAAAAACGAGCGATTGCACCATCGCACAGCTGTCTGGCCTGTTGCAGCCAGTATTCGTTGAACGTAGCTTCATACAAACCAATCAAGCCATCAATAACGAAGGCATAATCATCTAAAAAACCCTCCTTCATTAATTTTTTTTGGGATGATGTGGATTCAAAATTTTGTATTTTTACGTACAGACGCATCAAGCCATCACCATCACATAAATTTTGCAAAATAAAATGGGCATTTGCGATCGCGATGGCAAGAAATTCTTTTTCATTGAATACCCGGTACGCGTCTGTGTATGCTTTGAGCATCATGCCATTCCAAGCGGCCAATATTTTATGATCCAAAGCAGGTCGTATTCGTGTTGAGCGGTAGGCTAGTATTTTGGAACGTGCATGGCTCATTTTTTCTTGAAGTACGTCGACCGAGATGCCTAATTTTTCCGATAGTTCTTGATCGGTATCTTTTCGAAAAAACACATTGGTATGTTCTTCCTGCCAGTTACCTTCTTCTGTGGAGTTATAGTAGATGCAGAAAAGTGCTACATCGTCACCCAAAATAGTGGTTAGTTCGGCTTTGGTAAATGTATAAAATTTGCCTTCTACACCTTCGCTATCGGCATCTAAAGCCGAATAAAAACCCATTTCTGGTGATGTTAATTCTCGTTTTACAAAATCGAGTGTTTGATAAACAATTTGTTTATACAAGTCGTCGGGGGTATGCTGATAGGCTTCGGCGTATAAAGAAACGAGTTGCGCATTGTCGTACAACATTTTTTCAAAATGGGGAATATGCCACTTGTCATCCACCGAATAACGGGCAAATCCGCCTCCAATATGGTCATATATACCTCCAAAAGCCATTTTTTGTAAAGTTAGTCGCGTGCAAACATGTGCTGCATCGTCTTTCACCAAATGGGCATAGCGGAGCATAAATTGCCAATTATTAGGTAATGGAAATTTAGGTGCCCGGTTATAACCACCTTCCGCCGTATCGAAGGAGCGTTTCCATGGATCAAAAATGGCTTTGATATCTGCATTGGTATACTCCTTGGCTTCGGAAATAAATTGAATTTGTTCGCTTTTGCAAATACCTTCGGTCAATTTTGTGGCATAATGAATTGCTTCTTCTGGTTTTTTATTCCAAAAGTCGGCTAAGTTTAGTAAGAGGTTTTTCCAATCATTAGTTTTGAAATAGGTGCCACCATAAACAGGGCGTTGATCGGGCAAGCAAATGCAATTTAAAGGCCATCCGCCACTCCCCGTCATCAACTGAACAGCATGCATATATACTTGGTCAATATCAGGACGCTCTTCACGGTCGATTTTAATACAAACAAAATGTTGATTCATCACCTCTGCCACTTGTTCATCCTCAAAACTCTCATGTTCCATCACGTGGCACCAATGACAAGCAGAATAGCCAATACTGACTAGGATTAGCTTATTTTCTTTTTTTGCTTTCGACAGGGATTCTTCGCCCCATGGATACCATTCCACTGGATTGTGCGCATGTTGTAATAGGTATAGTGAAGTTTCAGTAATGAGTTTGTTGGTCATGATTTTTGTTTGCGACAAAGCTAAGAACTTAGTCGTTTCGAAAATCTAGTACTGAGAGCATAAAATCTTCTTTCCTGATTTTGGGGAGCACTTATATTTGGATGAGGTTGCAAATTTAGGATATTGAAAACCCCATAATCAATCTAGATTCTACGGATTTTTGCACAAAATCAGCAGTCATGTGCAGTATATCATTGGTATAGGGAATATTCAACGCTGAACAAATATGCTCGGTCAACTGAACGAGTGTGTATGGCTGATCGGCGAGTAATTCTAGCATCCGAAGTAGGGCCAGTGACATATTCGTGAATGATACTTCACCCGTTTCGGGTACCCGGTGTATAGCTAAATAATAATTGGATTGATCGGCTTGCGTAATCTTTTTTGCGTTTTTCAAATGAACAGGATATTGAAAATATTGAAAATGACTCTCTGAATTTAAAATCAGCGGATCTGTGTAAATATCTCCAGTGGGGAGATACGTCATTGTTTGGTCAGCCATCATGTATAATTCTATTTCTAACCATTCAAACCAAAGTAGTTCTAGCAAATAGGGATATTTTTCTATTAATGGATGCTTTGCGTTGGATAGGTATTGATATAATTCTTTGGGCATGTACCATACTTGTGGTGAGCTACAGGGATGATTGCTCAAAAAATCGCTTGTTAGCAAAGCCCATTCCTTCGCAGAAAGCAGGTTTCGGGTAAGTGGAAAAGCAGATTCCAGCATATCATCCACGACGTTAAAAACAAGTCTACGGTACTGGGTGATATTTTTTTTATTGACTCCAGGAATGGATTTATAATTGCCCGTACGGCAATAACTAGCCAAGGCAGATTGATTGTGGTGGGTTTTTTCAAGCAGCAGCATAATCCTCTTTTTTTAATGCGGTTTGTTTAATGGTATGCAATCGATTGATTTCTGATTGTAGCTCTTCCATTTCGGGGATATTAAAATCTCTTTCTAACAAAACAGGTACGTCTCTTCCAATCCGTTGGATCACATACTCAAAAAGATTAAATACGGGGTCTATAATGGCCTCCCCATGTGTGTCTATAATCAGCGTGTCTGATACTTGTTGATGCCCAGCCATATGTATATAACTTACCCTTTCCAAAGGGAGCTGGTTAATAAATTGTACTGCATCGTATTGATGATTAAAACTATTCACATATACATTGTTAACATCCAGTAATAAGTCACAATCGGCTCCTTTGAGAACCAAATTGATAAAATCAATCTCTGACATTTCGGGAGCAATGGGAGAGTAGTAGCTCACAATCTCGATCGCAATTTTCCGTTCCAGCAGGTCTTGTATGATTTTTATTCGCTTGGCTACATGTTTCGCTGCATCTTCTGTAAATGGAATTGGTAATAAGTCATATAAATGGGCATTGTCGCATTTGGCATAACTCAAATGTTCTGAATATATCTGCGCATTTGTTGCCTTTAAAAATAGTTTTACCTTTTTCAAAAAATCATAATCCAGCTCATCTGGGCTACCTATTGAAAGCGAAAGACCATGCGTGTATAAAGGATATTTTTCGAGGGCTCTTTCAAACTGTTTTTTCCAGTAGCCACCAATTCCTACCCAGTTTTCGGGAGCTACTTCAATAAATGCGGGTGTGAGAATGCTGCTTTGCAGTAATTCTTCTGCAAAATCTTTTCTGAAGCCTATGCCTATCATACAGGTTGATTTAGGGTTAAAAAGCTAAAGCAGATAATCGATTTATCTGCCTTAGCTTTTGTGGTGTAGGTTATAATTTGGATGGATCAACTCATTTTTTTTCAGCCTCTTTTTTGTCGGCTTCATTTTTCTTGTCACCACATTTACCCTCACCACATTTGCCTTCTTTCCCTTTTTTGCCACTTTTGTGGTCCTTTCCGCATTTGTGATCTTTACCGCATTTATGATCTTTGCCACACTTGCCGTCTTTTTCTGTTTTGGTCTTATCTGACCCCTCTTTTAGCACCGCAACTTAGTTCAAGATTACGACTTCCATTAGCTTCCCTGGAGAGATTCGTTCTTATTTCTCCGCCAGAACCAAGGTTGTTATGGAGGAATACTTCCGCTGCGTTGGTAGTGAAGCTAGAACATGCAACGATTGCACTTGCAATTAATGAACTCGCAATGATACTTTTTTTCTTTTACATTATTTTTATTTTTTTGTGTGAAATATTCAGCTCGTAAATAAAAGCATTATTTGTAAGAGCCTGTTTAAAAATGATAGAGGAATAATATTATAGGCCTGAAAACCGATTGGAATTAGTCTTTTTGTTGTGACGAAACTTCAAAAAAATGTATCCAACCGATTTATCAGAAACCCAGTGGCAATTTATTAAAAAGA
>CAIOLR010000033.1 GCA_903859135.1 uncultured bacterium
AAGAGCAAAATAACCCTAAATTTGTTCCCACTTGTACACCTTCAAAGTGGCTCAATTTGTCCAGATTCACTGGCTCACTTTACTCCATATTTTTCATAATGCTGCCCAATTAATAGATTAATCCACAAAACGTAAGTCGGTAATGGTTGTAGAGGTGCGCTCTTCTATTCGGCCGTGATCCTTCTCTAAAGTTGTTTCCGTATCTAAAAAAGCGGTGCTTTTAAACGCATTTTGTATTTCATGGTGCAGTGCTTTTTGGTTATCCTTTACCGCTAGGACATAGTAAGCTTGTTTTTCAGCAATAGCCTTTGCTATATCTTTTTGACAGCCCATTGCATCTATTGTAACTGTTTGACCCGCTATGTCAAGTGTTTCTATCAATGGCTGAATGGCTGTTATTTCATTGCTCTTTTCATCTACCTTGTATTGTGCTAATGAAAGTTTGTTTTTGCCTGAAAAAACACTTACGCTATGAAGCATTTTCTTGCCAGTGAATGTATCAAAGCTACGTCTGTTTGATTTTCCATCAATATGCAACAGATCATCGCTTGTATGATCAAATGTTTCTCTAACCCAAGTGTTAAAACAAATATTAAACTCTTTTGGGTTTATTGCCTCAAATAGTCGTTCTATTGTATCATGGGAGGGTATTCCATGCGGTAGTTGGAGATACTTTCTTAACCAATTCTCTTTGGCTTTGCCTAATTCTTCTATGTCATTATATGTTTCACAGCATGCGATTACCGCTATTAATGTTAGGCCAATAATATCGGTCAATAGATGGGATATTTTCCGGGTATCTCGTGGATTTGTAATGCTACTAAAAGTGCTTGCTATGTTCATCTGGCATTTTTTACAAAAAAAACACAGAAATAAAGTAAAAGCAAACTAGCGCAACTATTTCAAATTCAAATCTTTTTCATGCGTTAGCCCTGATTTACTAGTTCTTTTTTTGTTTCTGGACTACTTTGTAGTATTCACAATGGTACCTTCTCAGTCATCGCATTTTTCTTCGGATTGATGGATAAAAATTAGTGCTAATGCATTAATTAAGTCTGCTCTGCTATCAAAAAATCATTCCATTATCTTTTTGAAAAATATAAATGCGCCACTATTTATAATTAGTCTAAATAATAATACATTTGTACGTTCAATGGCTGGATATAATTTCATGTCTGGATTTAATAGCCCTATAATAATAACGAACGAATGGCAAATGCAAAAATGGATAGCTCTTGCATCAAGGGCAATGGTGACCTATCTAAATCAAGTAAGTGGGATGCTAAATATGAAGCGGAGCAAGTAAGACGTGAAAAAATATATCAGGACGCCACTGAACAGTTAATAAATGATCTGTTCCCAGATGTAGAACTATCAGACATACAGCGTTCCCAGTTTCGTGATTTAGCAAAATTATCCATAGGAAAAGACGGGAAGCTGGAAAGTTTAAGAAAACTACATATAGGCGATAATGGAAAATTAGAAAGCATTGCCCAGAGTCCACATATTACATCCAATTGGGGGCAATATCAGGAAAATTCAAATCTATTTCTAGGCATTGTTCAAGCATGCAAACTAGTAGGCATAGCAGAGATGTTAGAAGATGGTGCAGAAATTAACACACGCTATGGAAGTACCTACTTAGAAGGCCATCCTAAGCTTGAAAAAGCATTTGCGAGAATGGGGCAACTCCATCTCGGCCTCTCGGTTCTTCTGAATATAAATGCAGTTCATACACTTATAAAGGCAGAAGGGAAAGTTCATTCATTTAATGGGGGTTTTGCACTAACTACCCGTTTGTCCGACTTGGGTGGCGATGTAACAGACATATTAGATGGATGGCGAAATCTTCCTAGTATGAAAAAATACACATTGGGATTTAAGCATTGGGGAACATTAGCTATAGGTTTTAGTTTAATCGAAGGTGTTGCAAAAAATGCAGTTTCATTACGTTCCCTCCTTGATAAGGATAGCCCTTTAGTCCTCAGAGCGCTTGGCAGTATTCAGGCTGGAGTAGGTGCCGCTGGCAGCGTTACGAATGCCATTGCCATGAAAATGATTATGGACAAAGTAGCAGCAGGAAAAAAAGCGGTTACGCCAAGCTTACGCAATGCACTTATTATTTCTGCTCTATGCGAATTCGCTACCATGCCACTGGATATATATTCTATTCATATGCAGAGCGAGTATGCCGATAAAAATGATGAACTGGATAAAAAATTTAAAGAACACGGCTACAATGGCTACGGCTTACTACGCGATGTGTATAAAGACAAAGTAAAATTGGATGCAGCACTCCTAACTTTACGAACATCCATCACCGCGGTCCATCTTTCCACCTCAGTTGCACTTAAGGCCAGTGGTATTGGTTTGCCAGCCGCATTGGCTATAGATGCTGTAGCAATGGTAGCCTCAGCCATAATCGATTTGGTAGAACAGCCCATATTAGATCAGATTGCTAAAGCTCAACTGGATAAAATTTTGCAATGGGAAGCACTAAATCCTGGCAAAAATTATTTTTCTAATGCCCTAGATGCTCATTATATGGAGCGCCTCGATGAAATAGCAACAATAGCCCATCATATACAAGGAAGATGGGGTCTTGATCAGGTTATTGCTATTACACAACGATTAAGCAATGATCAGATACGTGAGTTAGCCACCATTGTAGGAAGAACAGGAGACATACAAAGCGGAAAGATTTATGCCGATGCCTTTAAAGATGGTCTGTCACTCGAAGAAAAAAGCATGGAGCTTAATGCAGGGACAGGATCTATTGAGTTGAATAAAAATGATGTTACCCAAGCTCTAATTTTTACTTCACCCATTCTGGTTCCAGGAAAAGAGACAAAAATAATAACCAACGATGGAGCAAAAAAATATACCTTTTGGGAAAAACTATGGCAGAATCTGGTTTGGTCTGCATCAGGGCCAAGTGCATCTGGTACCAATCAAGCACTGACTGATGCGTTTGAGAAAGCGGGTCACTACGATCAGAAACAAAAACTGAGTGTGAGCCCCACCAATTGGCAAATTAACGATAAGGGAACAGCCAATACTAAGTTTAGTTTTTCTAATCTGGTACAACGTATCCAGCTGCGGGATGGCACCCTGAAAAAAATTGATATTGAGGTAAATATGGGTGCAGGTAATGATTTGGCTACCGCCCCATTGGGTGGCAAATTAATTGTGGATGGAGGAATAGGTGATGATACAGTTAGCTACAGTAATTTCCAAGCGCCAATACATGTAATTGCTAATGCCGAAGGCAGTTATACGGTTGAAAAAAAACTTAAGGATGCAAAAGTTTTTAAGGAAAGTATTTCTACCCAGACAATCAATTTTGGAAAAAAAACAACCACCGTTGAATATCGAGCCATAACAGAGCATGTAGTCAACGAGGATATAATAGATGCATTAACAAACATTGAAAAAATTATTGGGGGACAAGGGAATGATCAAATGAGCGCCGAAAATGCGTCTTGGACTATTGATTTTGATGGTGGAGGGGGTAATGATACAATTATAACAGGCACTGGTAATGATATCATTCGTGGAGGAAAAGGAAGTGATACGATCAAAGCAAGAGGAGGTGATGATGCTATTTTTCAAGATATTACCAAAGGAGATAACGACTATATATGTGGTGGAGATGGTAATGATACCATTTACTATAATGTCACTAAGCCTGCTATTTTAGGAGGGAATAATGGTATATATGTCAATCTGAAAGACGAAAAGGTTATAAAAATACTCAACAACGTTTTCTCTAGGCAAGAAATAAAAGCACAAAACAGTGCGGGTACTGTTGTAGACACTATGAGAAACATTCACGCAGGAGAAGACACGGTAAAAAACATTGAAAACATAGTAGCTACAGAAGGCTGGGATACAATTAATATGGATGATAATAATAATATTGTGCATGCACTTGGTGGCGATGATATCATAAAAACTTTTGATGGGGATGATACTATTGATGCAGGCAGGGGTGATGATATTATTGATGCAGGAAAGGGTAACGACTATATCTTTCAAACCCTAGAAAAAGAGAAGGACCATATTGATGGAGGCCAAGGCCAAGATACCCTTAGCTATTATGAGCAAACCAATTTCAAGAATAGTAAACCTCATTATAATGACAACATGGATATCGATTCGGTTGGTATACGGGCGGATTTAATAGCTGGAATAGTGATCAAATTTTCTAAGAAACGATCTGTTTTCAACGACGATGATAGTACTAAGCTTACGCTTCCCAAATCAAGTCATGTCATATATGACCAAATCAGTAACATTGAAAATATGGAAGGGACAGACCTGAATGACATGATCTTTGGCAGTCAGGAGGCTAATGTTATTAGAACATATGCTGGTAATGATCAAATCAATGCCCGCGGAGGTAATGACCTAATTGATGTAGGTGCAGGTGATGATTTAGTTTATGCGGGCTCTGGTGATGATGAAATCAATGCAGGTGTAGGAAATGATATCATATTTGGAGGAGATGGAGATGACCTTTTTCAGCAAATGGATGATCATGGACAAGATGATTTTGATGGCGGTAATGGTTTGGATATGATCAATTACAGCAAACTTTTGCCAGATAGACACGTCATAGTCGATTTATTGAATGCATATGCCGAAAAACATTTCAAAAAAGCAGATGGTACAACAACTCATGTAAAAGATAAACTGAAACATATCGAGGGCGTAGTAGGAACACAAGGTAATGATCATTTGTTTGGCGATGATGAGGATAATTTACTAGATGGAATGAATGGGGATAATCTTATTCAAGGTAGAGGAGGCAACGATCGACTTCGTGGCGGAAAAGGCAACGATACCTATCAGTTTGCAGTGGGCGATGGTCATGATTATATTGAGGACCGCGGTGGTGATGAAGATAGAGTCTCCTTCACGGCTTCGCTAGACCAGTATACTTTGAACAAAAAAGGCTATAATTTGATTATTATAGGCAATAATAATAGAGACTCAGTCACTGTATCAGGTCACTTTCTCAATGATTTTAATAAACTAGAATATATCAGTTGGAATAGCAAAGACTATAATGTAAACAGCCTTATTAATAATGCT
>CAIOLR010000034.1 GCA_903859135.1 uncultured bacterium
ACCAAATCGCGCATCGCATCCGCTGCCGAAACCATGATTTCTTTGCGTTGCAAATGTTTTCCTAATGCTTTATTACTGCTATCGGTTGCCTCAAAGGCACTTTTTGCAGCCAGCTCGGCACGCTTAGCCGTTAAAATATAAGCTCCTTCAGGTGTGTAGATATCCGCCGCCTGTTCATCCCAGCAAACCATCACTTTGGCGTTGGATTGATAGCCTAATCGCTCGCTGATGGTATGGATATTCATATCGTAATCGGGTATTTCAAACTTGAAATGAGCAATATGTCCACCCGGCTGCACCTGATTTACATTGATAAAACCGCGCATATAACTCAAATCAACTTCGGTACGATTGCCAAAAGCATGACGCAATACACGAGGCTCAAGTACTTTACATTCTGGATTTTTTTTCTCAAAACGCTGGATAGGTGTCAATTGATCGGCTCCCCAAGGCGTATGATTATACTTTTCGATTGCCTCGAGTACTTGCAAATGTGTTTCTTCCATCGAGGGCAATTCGCTCGGTTTCGGGAAATAATCGGGGTTCGTGTTGTTGTTGATGTCGTGCGCATGAAAACCACTATACAGCCAGTTGTTATTGCCTCGGCACATATTGGTGAGCATTTTTACGTGCATCTCCGCAGGGTTTTCCTGAGAATTGCCCGCCTTAATATTTCTCACCTTTCTGAAAATCAGATTTAAGGATGATTTAATACTTGCCACCGTAAATGCTGAGCCATTATCGCTTAGAAATTCCAAAGCTTCCAAATTATTAGCCGTTTTAATGGCCATTTTTAAGGCTTTATTAACCAAATCAGCATTTTCAGAGGTGCCAAAAGCATAGCCGATAATCATCCTACTAGCCACATCCGTAATCCGAATCAAGTACAAAGTGGCTTGTTTAAGCACCGTTTTATTGGTTTTACGATCCGTGTGCATGTAGCTATAGGCCAATTTGGTGCCTGAGCCATCGCCCGCCCACATCGTGTTAGCGTACTGCACCAAGTGTGCAGGCACGTATGGTTTATAACTATCGTTAAAATGCTTGTCGCCATCACGCTCCTTGCTCATCAAAGCTTTATTATCGAAGCGATCCAAATACTGGCAAAAAGTGCGGTGACTCACTGGATACAAACCATATTGCTCTAAAGCAGGCTTGTAATCATGGGTATATAAATCGATTTTACTCCGTTTATTGGCATGAAAAGGATTCATCCAGCTTTCATACATAATGGCTTCGTGGGCGTCGAACTTCATGATTTCGCCCGTTTCGGGGTGTGCAATCTGAAAAGTCCCAACCAAACGCGCATAATCGTTACCATATTTGCCACTAACTAGATAGTTGAGCTGCTCAGCTGAGTTTACTGGGAAACCTTCGATTTTATTACGTAGTGAAGTCGGATTGCTGATTTTTAAGCCCTCTAACTCAAGCGGGGTGATTAATTTTGTAAAATTCTTGTATAAATCCTCCTTTTTGTTGAACCACTTTTTAAAACGATTCCCCTCTAGCAACTCTGTAATCAAGCGACAAAAACCTAAGCCTAATGCCAACTGTTCCGCCTTTTGCTGACTAAAACTAGGTTCGCAATCGAACATATAGTATTGTACATCACGTGGACTTGTTTTTTGCTGAGCCATTGCGGTAAACTCATTGGCTAACTCTGCAGCATTTGGCTTGTCGGCCTCGATAGCTAGTTTGATTAACTCATCCTCGCTAGGTAACATGCTTTTGTAAAA